>NZ_MKRU01000006.1:0-27608 GCF_001897985.1 Microbacterium sp. 69-7
AGAACGTGATGGTCGTGCCGGTCTCCTCCGTGGCTTCGTCCTGGCTCAGCGGCGCCTGCGGCACACCGCCGTCGCGGAACGACTGACGCCACACGTGTCCCTGCCGGCGCACCTCGACATCCAGCCGCGTCGACAGTGCGTTGACGACGGAGGAGCCCACACCGTGCAGACCGCCCGAGACCGCGTAGCCGCCACCGCCGAACTTGCCGCCGGCGTGCAGCACCGTCAGCACGACCTCGACGGTCGACTTGCCCTCGGCCTTGTGGATGTCGACGGGGATGCCGCGGCCGTTGTCGACCACGCGGATCGCGCCGTCTTCGAGGATCGTGACCGTGATGGTGTCGCAATAGCCGGCGAGGGCCTCATCGACGGAGTTGTCGACGATCTCGTAGACGAGGTGGTGGAGGCCGCGCTCACCGGTGGAACCGATGTACATGCCGGGACGCTTGCGCACCGCCTCGAGGCCTTCGAGCACCTGGATGGCGTCGGCCCCGTACTCGTTCTCGACCTTCTGTGACTGCTTCGGAGGAAGTTCCTGAGGAACGCTGTCGGGGGTATCGGACGTCATAGGTTTCGAGCGCTCCTGGATGGTCGATCAGAGACGTCTCATTCTACCCCCACACGGCTGCCGAAAGTCCGGAGAAGGCCCCTGTGGCGCCCTGAAATCGTTCCGGATGCCCCCGGACCCTCTTCAACCGTAGGTATCGCGAGGACCCCGCCCTGGAACGGCTCTGGGGCCCCATTTCCATGAGGGGACGTCCGGCCCCACGAATCGGACATTCTGCACCCCGGCATCCGGGAACCGCCTCATCAGCTGCGTCACGATCTCCGCGCGCATCAACTGGAGGTTCTTCGCCCAGGCCGTCGAGTCGCACTGCACGGTCAGAAGCCCATCGGCGAGGGCGACCGGATGCGCGTGGCGGGCGGTCTCCTCGCCGGCGACATCCGTCCACTGCAGGACGAGATCCTCCCGCGCCAGCTGCGCGTCCCATCCGGACTGACGGGTGAGATCGGACAGCACGTCCGCGACGCCCTTGGGATCGCGACCGGGAGCGAAGGGCTGCTTGTCGTCGTCATCGAGCGCGCGCTTCTTGCGGCGACGCGCCGTACGGGGGGACGGCTCCAGGCCACGCAAGCGCAGGTAGGTGCCGATCGTCTCCGGAACGTCGTCACTCATCGTCGACCTCCGCATCACCGTCGCCGTCGGCGTCGGCGGCCACGATCGTGCCGGCGACGACGCACACCGTCCGCGCGCGCAGCGCGGCGGGCACATCCTCCTCGACGGCGGCCGTGACGACCACCTGCTCGTAGCCTTCGACGAGGCCTGCCAAGCGCGAACGGCGGTCGGCGTCGAGTTCGGCGAACACGTCGTCGAGGATCAGCACCGGATCGCCCAGCTGGGACTGCGCGCGGAGCAGTTCGGCCGAGGCGAGACGCAGTGCGAGGGCGACCGACCACGATTCGCCGTGCGACGCGTAGCCCTTGACCGGCAGACCGCGCACACGCAGCAGCAGGTCATCGCGATGCGGGCCCACCAGCGTCAGCCCACGTTCCCGCTCGGATGCCCGCATCACGACGAGCTGCTCGCGGAAGATGCGCTGGATGTCCTCGGCGCCGAGTCCGCGCAGGGACGATGGCGCACCGTCGACGGCCTCGACACCGTCGTCGTCGGGGTCGGTTCCGCCGATCGAGAGCATCCATTCCATCTCCGGGCGATGGTCGGCTCCGGCGATCGCCGTGTACGCCCGCGAGACGGGGCCGGCCAGGTCGTCGACGAGGGCGAGTCGTGCGCGGATCACGTCGGTGCCGAGCTGGACGAGCTTGTCGTCCCAGACCTCCAGGGTCGACAGGCCCTGCCCGCGGATGCCGCGCGCACGCGCGGACTTCAGCAGCGCCGTCCGCTGCTTGAGCACCCGATCGTAGTCCGACAGCACTCCCGCCATGCGCGGTGCGCGCTGAATGAGCAGCTGATCGGCGAAACGACGCCGCGCAGACGGGTCGGATCGGACGATCTGAAGATCCTCGGGTGCGAAGAGGACGACCTGGGCGTATCGCGGAAGCTCCGACGTCTTCACCGACGAGCCGTTGACGCGCGCCTTGTTGCTGCCGGTTCTGTTCACCTGCGCCTCGAGCATCACTCGCCGCTCGCCATACGCGAGCCGCATGCGCACGATCGCCGCGTCCGCTCCGTCGCGCACCATGGGAGCATCCTGCGACACCCGATGCGATCCCAGTGTGGCGAAGAACCCGATCGCTTCGGCGAGGTTTGTCTTGCCCTGACCGTTGCGGCCGACGAAGACATTGGCGCCGGCATCCAGCGAGACGTCGGCGGCCGCATAGTTGCGGAAGTCGACGAGGCTGAGCTGCTCCACGATCACCGACCCAGCCTATTCGGCGGTGCCGACGCTTCGGGGCCCCGCTCGAGCCGGCGGAAGCCGATCAGCGCAGCAGCAGGTTCGGCTGCAGCAGGTACTTGAAGCTCTCCGGCGTGCCCGACGTCTGCGGGGTGATCAGCACCGGGCTGAGCTTGTTGGCGTTGTCGCTGGAGGTGAAGGTGATGCGCGCGAACTCGCTCTTGACCGCGCCGAGGGCTTCGAGGAGGTACTGCGGGTTCAGTCCCAGCGTCACGTCCTCGCCGGTGAGGGTCGCATCGACCGACTCGGTCGCGCGCGCCTGCTCGGTGCCCGACGCGTCCATCGAGACGCCGTCTTCGGTGAACGTGAAACGCAGCGGGGCCGAGCGATCCAGGACGAGGGCGACGCGACGCACGGCTTCGGCCAGCTCAGCGGTGTTGACGACCGCGTAGTGGTCCGTCTGCTCGGGGAACAGGCGGCGCACCGGCGGGAAGTTGCCCTTGATCAGCAGCGAGGTCACGGTCTTGTTGCCCGCGGTGAAAGCGATGATCTCGCGATCTCCGGATCCCGAGAAGGCGATCTGAATGTCACCGGAGTGCGCGAACGTCTTTCCGACTTCGGTGAGAGTGCGCGCGGGAACCAGTGCTGTCGTCGATTCCTCGCTCGCGACACCGCCGCCGTCGAACTTCACGTCGCGCAGTGCGACGCGATAGCGGTCGGTCGCCACGAGGCTGAGCTCGTTGCCGGCCACCTCGAGCTGGACACCGGTGAGAACCGGGGTGACGTCGTCACGGGACGCGGCGAAGGCCACCTGGGCGATCGCGGTGGCGAAGTCCTCCGCCGGGACGAGTCCCGACTCACCGGAGACCTCGGGAATCGCCGGGTATTCCTGCACGGGCATCGACGCGAGCGTGAATCGTGCGGATCCGCACGTGAGCACGATGCCGTCGTCCTCGCCGACCTCGATCTGGATCGGCGCGTTGGGCAGACGGCTGGCGATCTCCGACAGCAGTCGTCCATGCACGAGGATCGTGCCGGGCTCATCGACCGTCGCTTCGATGGTCGTACGCGCCGACGCTTCGTAGTCGAAAGCCGCGAGCGACAGGCCATCTTCGGATGCTTCGATCAGCACACCGGCCAGGATCGGCTGCGGGTTGCGCTGCGGCAGGAGCTTGACAACGAACGACACGGCCTCGCTGAAAACATCGCGATTCACGTGGAACTTCACTGGCGCTCCCTTGACGTCGAGTAGGGCTCTCCCATGCTAGTGCCACGATCCGACCGGATTGACCCGGCATCCTCGTGCCGAGTCCGCACGGTCGGCACCGACGAGGTGATCGAATCGGATTCCTAGATGAAGTTCTTTGTCATGGTGTTAACGGCTGTGGAAACTGTGGAGAACTCGACCGATCCCAGTCGCGACAGGGAAACCACACGCGTGTAACTTGTGGGCGGCCTGCGGAGAGTCGGTGAGCGACATGAGCTCCGTCGCCGTTGTGGCCCTCACGTCATCCACAGGACAGCGTCATCGACTCACAAGAGTCCACCGGGATGCCGAGTTATCCACAGCCTGTCCACATTGTGCAGAACGCGTATATTGGCGCCGCCTGTGTGAGCCTGTCAAGGACGATCTGCGCGAGAAGACCCCCGGTGACGACACCGGGGGTCTTCTCGGAGGCCAGCGCAGCGAGCGCTCAGCGGCCGACGCGGCCGAGCTGCGTCGTGATCTCCGACACCTGGTTGTAGATGGAGCGCCGCTCCTTCATCAACTCGCTGATCTTCTTGTACGCGTACATCACTGTGGTGTGATCGCGATTGCCGAAGAGCTGGCCGATCTTGGGGAGGGAGAGGCTCGTGCGCTCGCGGCACAGATACATGGCGATCTGCCGTGCCGTTGCGATCGACTGCGATCGACTGGAACCGTAGAGATCGTCCACCGACAGCCGGAAGTACTGCGCTGTCGCCGTGATGATGTCGGTCGGCGAGATGACGTTGGCGTCGTCGGTGTCGACGATGTCGCGCAAGACGGTCTGGGCGAGTGAGATGTCGAGCGTCGAGCGGTTCAGGCTCGCGAACGCAGACACCCGGATCAGCGCGCCTTCCAGCTCACGGATGTTGCTCGAGACCTTCGTGGCGATGTATTCGAGGACCTCGTCGGGCACCAGAAGGCGTTCGGACTGGGCCTTCTTGCGCAGGATGGCGATGCGGGTTTCGAGGTCGGGCGCCTGCACATCGGTGATGAGGCCCCACTCGAAGCGGCTGCGCATGCGGTCTTCGAAGCCGGTGAGGTGGCGCGGCGGCACATCGCTCGTGATGACGACCTGCTTGTCGTGGTCGTGGAGCGTGTTGAAGGTGTGGAAGAAGGCCTCCTGCGTCTCGGCCTTTCCCTGGAGGAACTGGATGTCGTCGATCAGGAGGATGTCGACATCGCGGTAGCGCGCCTGGAAAGCGGAGCCGCGGTTGTTGGCGATCGAGTTGATGAAGTCGTTGGTGAACTCTTCGCTGGACACGTATCGCACACGGATGCCGGTGTACAGGCTGAGGGCGTAGTCGCCGATCGCGTGCAGAAGGTGGGTCTTTCCCAGCCCGGAGTCGCCGTAGATGAAGAGCGGGTTGTACGCCTTCGCCGGCGCCTCCGCGACGGCGACGGCCGCCGCGTGCGCGAAGCGGTTGGACTGACCGATGACGAAGTTGTCGAAGCTGTACTTCGGATTCAGGCGCGTGTCATTGCGCGAGGGCGAGGCCGCCGTCTCGGCGTAGTCTTCGGCAGCGGGTCGGGCGATGGGCACCGGCGCGGAGGCGGATTGAACAGGCACCGGCACCGTGAGGTGCGCATCGGCGAGCTCGGGGTTGACCACGACGCGGAACGAGGATGCCGCCGGCTCCGCGTCCACGCGAGCCAGAGCCTCCATGATGGGAGCCCGCAGACGCTTGTTGAGCTGAGCCGCGGTGAGGTCGTTGGGAACGTCCAGATAGAGGGTGCCGCTCATGACGCCCTGGGCGACGGCGAGATTGATGAAGCCCTGCAGCTGTGGAGTGACGCGCTCGTCTCCGGAGAGCTCTTCCAGCACGGCGGCCCAGACAGGGACATCTGGAATCTCGTGCTGTGACATGTCCCCTCCGGGGGTGCGATCGGTGCGGGACAGGGCGACATCGACGATGATCGAACCTGTGGATAACTATCGCAGTCACGGTAGTCAGCGACCCCGCGAGGAGCAAAATCCACTGTAGATCCGGCCCGCGTGTCTTCACCACACGCTATCCACAGTCGGCGGATAATGATCCGTCCGGGTCGCTCGGTTTGAGTTCTTGTGGTTCTCGACGTAGCCTTAGTCGGTTGACTTATGCCCTGGGGCGCCCTCGGACGCTCTTGGACAGTCCCTGTACCCCGTGTCCCCGGTCTAGAGCGTTCGGGTGACCGCCGATCCGGAGTGATCCTCATGAGCAAGCGCACGTTCCAGCCCAACAACCGCCGCCGCGCCAAGAAGCACGGCTTCCGCGCCCGCATGCGTACGCGTGCCGGTCGTTCGATCCTGTCGGCGCGCCGCGCCAAGGGTCGCACCGAGCTTTCCGCCTGATCCGACAAAAGTGCTGGCGCGCGGGAACCGCATCACCCGCGGGGCGGAGTACAAGACCGTCGTCCGCAGGGGTGTCCGCTGTGCCGCGCCGCACACCGTGACGTATGTGACGACGTCGACGGAGGACCGCCCGCCGCGCTTCGGCTTCATCGTGAGCAAGCAGGTGGGCGGCGCTGTCGTCCGCAACACCGTTCGTCGACGCCTGAAGGCCGTGTGTGCACAGGCGATGGACGATGTCCGCCCCGGTGCGGACGTCGTCATCCGCGCGCTTCCGAGTGCCGCGACCGCGGATTTCGCGCAGCTGCGCGACGAGGTCACCCGATGCCTGGCACGACGGGCCGCCGCGTGAGTACGACGACGCTGCCCTCGTACTCCCTCGGCACCGGACACCTCACGGCATCCGGTGTACTGGCGTCCATCCCCCTGTTGCCGCGCAATGCAGGCCTCGTTCTTCTGCACGGCTATCGCGCGACGATCTCCCACCTGTACGGCGACGTCTGCAAGTATTACCCTTCCTGCTCTGCCTATGCGGTCGGAGCGGTGCAGCAGCATGGTCTCGTCAAGGGCTCGGCCCTCACGGCCGCCCGCCTCGCACGCTGTCACCCGTGGGCTCATGGTGGAATCGATGATGTGCCCCTGCACGCGAACTTCCGACACGAGCTGACCCGCTTCGGCTTCGTCGTGCCACCCACAGACGAGGCGTCATCCGACGCGTCGCCGAGAAAGGACTGATCCGTGCTGGATCTTCTCTACGCCGCCGCTGCGGCGACGCCGACCCCCGTCGTGCCGACGCCGACCACACCCGCGCCGTCGTCGAGCCTCGACTTCTTCAGCACCATCATGTGGCCGTTCAAGTGGATCGTCGAAGCGATCCTCGTGTTCTGGCACTGGATCTTCACGTCCATCGGTCTCGAGGCCGACGCCGGACTCACCTGGGTGCTGTCGATCATGGGGCTCGTGATCGTCGTTCGCAGCGCCCTCATTCCTCTCTTCGTGCGTCAGATCAAGAGTCAGCGCAAGATGATGGAAATCGCTCCTGAACTGCGAAAAGTTCAGGAGAAGTACCGCGGCAAGAAAGATCAGCTCTCGCGTGAGGCGATGAGCCGCGAGACGATGGCGTTGTACAAGAAGCACGGCACGACGCCCGTGTCGAGCTGTCTGCCGTTGCTGGTGCAGATGCCCATCCTTCTCGGCATGTTCTACACGCTCAGCGATGTGAAGAAGCACGCCGAATGGGGCGTGGGAGGCGTGGGGCTTCTGAGCAAGGACCTCACGTGGCAGTTCTATGAGGCGAAACTCTTCGGTGTCGCGCCGCTGCACACCAGCCTGGTCGAGGCCATCAATCAGAAGCCGTCCGGCTGGGAAGCAACGGTCGCGATCCTGATCGTCCTCGTGGTGCTGATGATCGCGTCGCAGTTCATCACCCAGCTGCAGATCATCTCGAAGAACCTCTCCCCCGAGGCCAAGACCGGCCAGGCCTACCAGATGCAGCGCATCATGCTCTACATCCTGCCGCTCGCCTTCATCTTCTCGGGCATCTTCTTCCCCCTGGGGGTGGTGCTCTACTGGTTCACCTCGAACATCTGGACAATGGTGCAGCAGTTCCTCGTGATTCGAAACCTCCCCACGCCCGGCTCCGAGGCGGCCAAGGCTCGCGAAGAGCGCCTTGCGCGCAAGGGCAAGGCCATCGACGCACAGGGAAAGATCGTGCCGCTGGAGAAGTACCAGGCCGAACAGCTGCGCCTCTACGAAGAGGCGCAGAAGGCGAAGGCTGAAGCTCCCAAGCGGCAGCAGCCGGTGAGCAAGCAGCGAGCGAAGAAGCAGTCGCAGCAGCCGAAGAACAAGCCCACCACCGATTCTTGATCGAATCGTCAATCCTCCGAGGACCCTCATGAGCACTACTTCCGAGAGTGACGCCGCCGAGCGTCCCGCCGCGACCACCGAGCAACTCGAGCAGGAAGGCGACATCGCGGCCGACTACCTGGAGGCACTTCTCGACATCGCTGACATCGATGGTGACCTGGCACTCGATGTGCGTGCCGGCCGTGCGTATGTGTCGGTCGAGAACGATGATGCCGACGCGCTGCGGTTGCTCTCGGAGCCTGACACGGTGCAGGCGCTGCAGGAGCTCGTGCGCATCGCGGTGCAGACGAAGACCGGTCGCTTCTCGCGGCTGATTCTCGACGTCGGCGGTTCTCGTGACGCACGCCAGCGCCAACTGGAAAAGCTCGTCGATCGTGCCATCGCGCGACTGGACGAGGGTGCGTCCCAGGCATCGCTTCCGGCGATGACGAGCTACGAACGAAAGCTCGTGCATGACATCGTCGCTGACCGGGGCTTGGTGTCCGAGTCGTACGGCGACGGCGCCGACCGTCACACGGTGATCCGTCGCGCCTGACACCCATGGACGACGTTTCACGTGAAACAACCGGGGTCGAGACAGAACCAGCGTCTGCTCTCGTCGTGTTCGGCGACCGACTCCCCCTCGCCCGCCAATTCGCGGCCGCCCTTGCGGCACACGGCGAAGAGCGCGGGCTGATCGGTCCGCTCGAACCTCCTCGGCTGTGGAACCGCCACATCCTCAATTCCGCGATTGCAGCGCCGCTCTTCCCGACCGGTGGACGCGTGGCGGATGTGGGGTCGGGGGCCGGCCTTCCGGGTCTGGTGCTCGCTATTGCGCGCCCGGATGTGCAGTGGGTGCTTGTTGAGCCTATGGAGCGACGGGTGGCGTGGCTCGAGGAACAGACAGCGCAGCTCCGTCTGGACAATGTCGAGGTAGTGCGCGCGCGTGGCGAGGAGTGGACCGGTGGCCCCGTTCTCGACGCCGTGACGGCGCGTGCGGTGAGCGCGCTGCGCACACTGATCCCGCTGACCGCTCCCCTGTTGCGCTCGGGGGGCGAACTCGTGCTGCTCAAGGGCGCCAATGCGGAGAATGAGATCGCGGCCGCGGAGAAGGTGATTCGTCGCTACAAGCTGACCGATGTGCGCGTTGAGACGGTCGGCGAGGGGATCATCGCTGAGCCCACCCGCGTCCTTCGCGCGACACGGGCTGCGTGAGCATTGCACACTGTTCGGCGCTACTGTTTCACGTGAAACACCCGCGCGGGATCTGCCCGTGACGGCGTGGTGATCGTTTCACGTGAAGCATCGACGCACTGAGCTGGTCTCTTTGGACGGTGCCGCCTGGACGACGACGGGTGCTCGCGTCGCCGATGCGATACATCCTGCACACGCCGGTTTCGAGTGCATACGGGTTCGCGCGCACGATGAGGCTCCCACGCCGAGGTGTACGCGAGGGATCCCCGGGGTGAGGCGCAATCGGGACGGTGATCGGCATGCCGATCACCGTTGGGTGGTGGCGATGGTCACCGTCGGCGTCATCATGGGGGCGATACCCGGGCGACTTCGTCGGGAGGCCTGCTGGGGTTCGACGAGCTCTGTCGTCGCACGGCTCATGACGAGCCGACCGGGTGAGAGCTGCGGCCAGAGATTCCTGCCCCGGCGCCAAGGCCCGACGTCGGCCCCAGGGGTACGGAGCGCGGCATCCCCCTGCGCGTCATTGAGCCCGGCATCTCGATGGCGTCGACGTTACGGAGTGAGAGCAGGTCGGGCGATCGAACGGGGCTGACACCCAGGGCCTGATGGTGTAACGCGTGCCCACTGTTCCGGACTCGTCGGCGCATCGGACCCGCCGCACGTTGTCTCACGTCGGTTTCACGTGAAACATGAGCGTGGTCACCTGAGGACCGCTGCGCAGGTGGACGTGCAGACTGTCCGCGTCGAACGGGCCGCGCTCGCGTCTCGTCTCAGAAGCTGCGGGCGCGGTGACCGAGACGCGCGCATGCCCGAGTTCCGGTGGGCCGTGAGTAGACGCCACTGTTTCACGTGAAACACAACGAGACGGCGCGGTGTCAGTGGAGCGCCCACTGTGCGTCGAACAGCACCCACGTCACGCGCAGCCCTTCGTTTCACGTGAAACATGCTCGGATGAGGCCCCCGGGGACCGCCGCGTCGGACGCCTCGACTACAGTAGAGGAGTCCCGAAAAGACAGGAGTTGATGGTGCCGGAATCGGAGAACGCGACCGCACCCGCACCCTTCTCCATCGACGACAGCCCGATCGCTCGCGAACTCGCCGACCTCACGTCGCGCCGGAAGGCGTTGGATGCCGTCGACGTCGAGTTCACGGGCGCCACGCGCGTCTTCACGGTATCGAACCAGAAGGGCGGCGTCGGAAAGACGACGACTACCGTGAACCTCGCGGCCGCGCTGGCATCGCTCGGAGCGCGTGTTCTGGTGATTGATCTCGACCCGCAGGGAAACGCGTCCACGGCGCTGGGTGTGCCACACTCCGCCGACATCCCCAGCGTCTACGACGTGCTCATCGACGAGTTCCCCCTCGCTGACATCATCCAGGTCAGCCCGGAGTCGCCGAATCTGCTGTGCGCTCCCAGCACGATCCACCTCGCCGGAGCAGAGATCGAACTCGTGTCGCAGGTGGCGCGCGAGCACCGCCTGCGCACGGCGCTCGACGATTTCCTCGCCACCACGTCGGAACGCATCGACATCGTCCTCATCGACTGCCCCCCCTCGCTGGGACTGCTCACCATCAATGCCTTCACCGCCGCGAGCGAGCTGCTGATCCCCATTCAGTGCGAGTACTACGCGCTCGAGGGTCTGAGCCAGCTTCTGGGGAGTGTCCGCATGATCCAGAAGCACCTGAACCCCCGCCTGCACCTTTCGACGATCCTTCTGACGATGTACGACGGCCGCACGCGCCTTGCTCAGCAGGTCGCCGATGAGGTGCGCCAGCACTTTCCGCAGGAGGTGCTGCGGACAGTCATTCCCCGCTCGGTGCGCGTCTCGGAGGCGCCGAGCTTCGGACAGACGGTCATCGCGTACGACGGCCAGTCGGCCGGTGCCGTGTCGTATCGCGAAGCGGCGGTAGAACTGGTCCAACGCGCTCAGCGCGCCCCCGCGAACGAGGAGAACTCCTGATGGCGAAACGTACCGGTCTCGGCCGCGGAATCGGCGCACTCATCCCCACCGGTGACAGTGCAGAGGCGCGTCCCGTCGACGTCTTCTTCCCCGGTGCGTCATCTGCCGCGGCTGAGGCCGCGACCGTCGAGTCGCGCGATGCACAGGTCTCCGGTGTCGCAGACTCGGATGCCGCGGCATCCGCCGTGGGTGACGAAGCCGAGCTCGTGGCGGTGCCGGGGGCGCGACTGATCACGATCGACCCGAACGACATCGTTCCCAACCCCCGCCAGCCGCGCACGAACTTCGATCCCGACGATCTCGCGGAGCTGGTGCACAGCGTCCGCGAGTTCGGAGTGCTGCAGCCGGTCGTCGTCCGTCTCAACGACGAGGGCAAATACGAGCTCATCATGGGGGAGCGTCGCACGCGTGCCTCTCGTGAGGCCGGGTTGACGTCGATCCCTGCGATCGTCCGGGAGACCGCCGACGAGGACCTGCTGCGCGACGCGCTGCTGGAGAACCTGCATCGCTCGCAGCTGAACCCGCTCGAAGAAGCGTCGGCGTACCTCCAGTTGCTCGAGGACTTCGGCATCACGCAGGAGCAGCTGGCGACGCGCATCGGTCGGTCGCGGCCGCAGATCAGCAACACGATCCGACTCTTGAAGTTGCCCATGCCGGTGCAGCAGCGCGTCGCGGCGGGCGTCATCAGCGCAGGTCACGCACGCGCGATCCTCTCGCTGGATGACGCCGACGCGATGCAGCGACTGTCCGACAAGATCATCAACGAGGATCTCTCCGTGCGTGCCGCGGAAGCCGTCGCGAAGGGCATCGCGGACGCGGGCTCACGTCGGATCGCGCCCAAGGCGGGGGCACGTCGCGCGCACCTCGACGACGTCGCCGAGCGCCTCGGTGACCGTCTCAACACGAAGGTGAAGATCACGTTGACGGCAAGAAAAGGCCAGATCAACATTGATTTCGCCACCGTTCAGGATCTCAACCGCATCCTCGGTGAGCTCGGTGAGGACGGGTACGGCGCCGCAAGCGGCGCGTAGGCTGGAGGGGTGAAAGACGACCCCTCGCTCCCGCGTCGCGCCAGCCTGGAGCTGTTGCGCGCCGAAGCGGCGGACGAGCTGGCTGTGCTCGTCGAGGAGCGCATCCGCGACGGCGAGGACCCGTGGGACTTCATGGAAGATCTGCCGTCGGTCGACGAGCTCGTCGTGCTCACCCTGCGGGCGGAGAACATCGCCTCCGACGGCGGCAACAAGCCGACGGCGTCGCGTAACTACCGGGTGCTGCGACAGATCGCGTTGCAGTACCCGCCGCTGACGCGGGCGGTGTGGCGCCTGCTGGGAAGCGAACCGCACCGGCGTTGGGACGCGTCGGTGCGAGCCGAAGCATCCTGAACGCCGGTGCGGGTCAGTGCTTGGGTGCCGCGCGGGGCGGCCGCGGGCTGAGGAGTGCTCAGCCGAGGTAGGCGGCGAGGTCCTGCTCGAGGGCGAACTTCGGCTTGGCGCCGATGATCGTCTTCTCGACCTGGCCCTTGTTGAACACCTTCATCGCCGGGATGGAGGTGATCTGGTACTCCATGGCGAGGTTGGGGTTCTCGTCGACGTTGAGCTTGAGGACCGTGATCTTCTCGCCGTTCTCCGACTGGATCTCGTCGAGGATGGGTCCGACCATGCGACACGGACCGCACCAGGCGGCCCAGAAGTCGACGAGGACGGGTCCCTCAGCGTCGATGACGTCCTGCTGCCAGGTGCTCTCGCTCGTGGCCTTGGCGGTCATGTCTGTCTCCTTCGTTGTGAGCCGCGGTTCTTTCGGCTCCGGTGTGTGAAACGCGGGGGGATGCCGGGATGTTCCCGACTCCGCACGCACGGGCTCGGTCAGGCGGCGTCTTCGAGGCCGTCGATCTCGGCGGCATCCTTCTCAGGAGCTCCGGCATCGCCGCGGGCGGCGAGGTAGTGCTCGACGTCGAGGGCGGCGGCGGTACCACTGCCGGCAGCCGTGACCGCCTGGCGATAGATCGGGTCGACCACATCACCGGCGGCGAAGACCCCGGGCACCGAGGTGCGCGAGGAGCGGCCGTCCACCCAGATGGTGCCGTGCTCGGTCAGTCGCAGCGAATCGTGCACGAGATGGGTGCGCGGGTCGTTGCCGATCGCGACGAAGACTCCGGTCACAGCCAGTTCGCGCTCAGTGCCGTCGACCGTGTCGCGCAGCAGCAGTCCCGAGACCGCATCGCCACCGAGGACGTCGACGACCTCGCTGTTCCACACGAACTCGATCTTCTCGTTCGCGAAGGCTCGCTCCTGCATGATCTTGGAGGCGCGCAGCTCCGAGCGACGGTGGATGACGTACACCTTCGAGGCGAATTTCGTGAGGAAGGTCGCTTCCTCCATCGCGGAGTCGCCGCCGCCGACGACAGCGATGGCCTGCTCGCGGAAGAAGAAGCCGTCGCACGTCGCGCAATACGACACTCCGTGACCGGACAGTCGCGACTCGCCCTCGATACCGATCTTTCGCGGGGCGGAACCCGTCGCGAAGATGACGCTCTCGGCCTCGTGCTCGGCACCGCTGCCGAGCACGATCTTCTTGACGTCGCCGGTGAGCTCGAGCTTCACGACATCGTCGTAGACGACCTCGGTGCCGAACTTCTCCGCCTGCTCCTGCATCTTCGCCATGAGGTCGGGACCCATGATGCCCTCGGGGAATCCGGGAAAATTCTCCACCTCGGTGGTGTTCATGAGCTCGCCGCCGGCCTCGACCGAGCTCGCGATGAGCAGGGGGGAGAGGTTCGCCCGCGCCGCGTAGATGGCGGCGGTGAATCCGGCCGGGCCGGAACCGATGATGATGACCTGTCGCACGTGCTCTTCCCTTTCCGCACGAGCCCCTGTCGGGCTCCAGTGCGTGCAACCCATGCTAACCGCGCGGCATTCCGCGCCGTCGGTCAGCGGCCGGTGAGGCGTCGCACGAGTCGGCCCGCGATCGCGAGCTCAGGGGTGCGCAGCAGCGCCAGAGCGGCGATGTAGACGACCAGCGACGCCGCGCCCACGAGGCCGCCGCCGATCGCACCGAGCAGGCGGTCGGACACGGTCCAGCCCGCAGGTCCACCCACCAGCAGGAACACGGCCCATCCCGCGCCGAACGCGGGGACGGCGGCGACGGCGAAGCGGCCGAGCGCCCTCCACGTCGTGCGCAGAGCGGTCGTGTCGGTGTGTCGGCGCAGCAGGCGCAGCGCGACCGGCAGCTGCACGTACGTCGAGAGCGACTGCGTGAAGGCGACGGTGGCGGCGAGGAAGGCCAACGGCAGCAGTCCCGCTGCGACCGCGACCGCCGCGACTGCGGCGCCGAGGGCGGCGAGGGCGGCCTGCACGAAAGAGAAGACGAACGGCGTGCGGGTGTCCTGGAAGGCGAAGAACGCCCGGCGGATGATCAGCAGCACACCGAACGGCACCAGCGCGATGAGGTAGCCGCAGAGCACCCACGCCATCGGGACCGCACCGTCGGAGTCGGTCGTGAACACGCGGGAGAGTGGGACGGATGCCGCGCCGATCGCGGCCGTGAATCCGAACCCGAACAGCGCGATGGCGCGGATGGACTCGTCGAGGTTGGGAGCGACGCGATCGAGCCGCCCTGCGGCGACCTCCTCGGCGAGCCGCGTGAAGTACGTGGTCGAGATCGACATCGCGACGATCGAGTGCGGGAGCATGAAGATGAGCCACGCGTAGACCATGACGGTGACGCTCGCCTCGCCGGACGCCTGTGTGACGACGCGGGATTGCACGATTCCCGCGAGCTGGCCGACGACCACGGCGAGGAACGTCCACCATGCGAGCGTGCCGACGTGTCGGAGGCCGATGCCACGCCATCCGAAGTCGGGTCGGATGTGCAGCCGCGTGCGCTTCCAGAACAGCAGGAGCACGAACGTCTGCATCGCGATGCCCAGCGTGGCGGTTCCGCCGAGGAGCGCGATCATTCCGGCATCCCAGTCCGCGACGGCGGTGAAGGGACCCCCGAAGACCAGGAGGAACACCCCGAACCCGGCGATCGAGACCAGGTTGTTCACGGTCGGAGCCCAGCTGTAGGGGCCGAAGACCTTGCGAGCGTTGAGAACTTCGCCCAGGAGCGCGAACAGCCCGTAGAACAGCAGCTGCGGAAGCAGCCAGGAGGCGAAGGCGACGGCGAGACCCTTCTGGGTGCCGTTCCATCCGTCCGTATAGAGCCAGATCAGCGCGGGCGCCAGCGCCATCATGAGGGCCGTTGCCGCGACCAGCACGACGCTACCGAGGGTCAGCAGCTTCGACACGTACCGCGAGCCGCCGTCGCTGTGCGCGGCGGCCTTCACGATCTGCGGGACGAGGATGCCGGTGATCACACCGGCGGCGAGGAGCTCGTACACGTTCGTCGGCAGCTGCGCCGCGATGCTGAAGGCGTCGGCGGCCTTACTGCCGTACGAGCCGATCACGGCGACGAGCACGAGAGAGCGCACCAGTCCGGCGGCGCGCGAGAACAGCGTTCCCGCTCCGATGATGGCGCTCGCGCGACCGAGATTAGCCATCGACGTCCTCTGTCTGGGGGTTGTGCGCCGCGGTGGCGGCGGCGATGCGGCGGCGGCGCATCTTGCGCGCCGTGCGGACGATGCCGAGCACGAGCATCGCGCCGATGAGCACCGACATGACGACGATGCCGACCGACTCCCACTCGGCGCGCACCGAGATGGCGACGCGCACTCGGGGGCCGATCTCCACGCCGGCCGAACTGCGCAGCTGCAGGTCGAGCGTCGACTCGCCGCTTCCCACCCGCGCCTGCACCGGAACCAGCACGCGGGTGCTCTGGGCCGCGCCCACGGATACGTCCGCCGTCTTCTGCACGATCAGGCGCGGGTCGTTGGGGGCGGCGGTCAGGGTCAGTGTGACCGGCCACGGCAGGTCGTTGCGCACCGAGAAGGTGAGCGGCGCCGACGAGGCCAGCAGTGTGATGTCGCTCGGGGGCACGATCGCCACGGACCCCAGGGTCGTGCTCGTCGCATCGCGATGATCCGACAGTGCGCTGGCGAACTGGTCGGGAGCCGCCCGCCACACGTTCCCCATCAATTGGAGGATCTCCGCCCGATCGGGCGCGGTGAGAAGCGTCGGATCGGCGAGCACGGTGGCGAACGCGGCGACGCGGTTCTCCTGGTCGAGCAGATCGCGGAGCGCGTCGACACGTGTCGGATCATCCGCCGTGCCGCCGGTGACGGAGACGGACGCCGCCGGGGCCGCCAGCAGTGCATCCAGATCCCACGGCGTGCGCCCGGCCAGTGAGGATGCCGCCGTGATCGCCGCCCGCAGGCCCGTCGCGGACCGTCCGGTCGCACGGTCGACGACGACGAGCAGCGGCGCGGAGGCGGCGGCACCCCGTGTGGCGACGCTCGCGTAGGCGGAGGCGGCCGCGAGACCGGCACCCTGGTGCACGGGGTCGGAGGCGAGCGAGGCGGTGCGCAGCGCACTCGAGGCGCCGTCGTCGTAGGCGAGGATGCCGGCGCCCGCGGCATCCGCTCGTGCCCCGACGGCACCGCTGAGAGCACTCGTGCCCACGAGCGTGATCGCAGCGGGCTCGGTCGAGCCGGAGGCGCCCGGCGCGTTCTGCAGTGCGGCGACGACACCCGCGGTGGCCCAGCCCGTCGCGGGCCAGAAGACATTGGCGCGCGCCGTGCCGATGTCGAGCAGCTGGTCGAGGGTGGGCAGCGTGCGCCCGTCGGGCGCGGGGGTCGCTGTGGGGCTTGCGCCGGCGGCCACGGCGGTGGAGGTGAAGTTCCGCGCCGACATGAAGGGATCGAGGGTGGAGACGCGCAGAGGCGCGGGAAGGCCGGCGGCCATCTGCGTGGCGAGGTCGGCATCACCGAACTGCAGAGCGAAGCGGGAGTTGGGCAGAGCCAGCAGGTCGGCGAGCCATTGCCGCGCCGATGCCGGTGCGGACGAGCCCAGGACGCGGATGGCCGCGGGGATCGCAGGGTCGACGGCGAGGATCGCCGGCGTACCGGTCACGGCGTTCAGTTGCGTGCGCAGGGCTCCGTCGTCGGCGGTGAGCGCTTTCAGGTCGTCCGCGCTGAGCAGGCCGGTGGTGGTCGGCGGAGCGGTGATCGGCACGACGACGCCGACACCGCTCGCGGCGGACGCGGCATCGGGCACGGTCAGCACGCTGTGCGCGACGAGCGGCTGTGTGCCGGTGGTCGGGGAGGAGTACGCGGCGCTCAGCGGGTAGACCCCGGGGGCGAGCGCGCCCAGCGCGCCGAGATCGACCGCCGCTGTCGCCGTCGCGGTCCCGCGCGCGACGACGGCGGTGACCGGTACGGAGGCGACGGTCGTGTCGGCGACCGTCTGGGCGTCGAGCCAGCTCGTCACCTCGGCGCTGGTGGCCAGCGGCGATCGGCTCAGCGCGATGGTCATCGTTCCGCTCGCCGCCGTGGCGTCGCCGGTGTTGGAGACGGCGACCGCGACGGAGACGACCGTCGTGCTGACCACGCCGTTGCCGGCCGGGGCGACGACGACCGACAGGTTTGCGGCATCCGCGGCGTCGGTGGCGCTCGGAGTTGCGGAGGGCTGCGGGGCACCGGTCGCGGCATCCGCAGGGGCCGGCGCGGGGGCGGCGACGATCGCGAGCGCCATCCCGGCCGACGCCGCGAGCAGCACGGCGGCTCGCAGCCCTCGCCGCGCCGCGCCGATGATCGTGCGACGACGACGGCCGCGCACTCCGTTGGGAGGTCGGCGCGCGGCGGCGGGGAAAGACACAGTCATAGCGGGAATCGGCTCCTGTGCGATGCCTGACCGCACGATCAGCTGTGATTCTAGGGTCCTCGTGCTGTGGGCAGCCCGTGACCGGCCGCGATCGCCGCGATCCGTCGCCTCGCCGAGTGCGGCGTCCCGCACCGGCGTGCGTGAGGATGGGATGCTGTGGAGCCCACCTTGAACCCCGACCCCGCGCTCATCAGCGCCTTGCGCCGCGACCTCGCCGCCGCCGGCTACCGCGCCGACGCCGTCAGATCGCTGTGGGGCCCGGTCGCCGACACCGCTGTCGGCCACGGGCTGCACGGACCGGCGCTGGCGGCCCTGGCACCGCGCAGTGACGCGCTCGCCGCCCTCGCGCGCCTGCTGCACCTCGGGGTGGCGACCGACCGTGCTGCCGTCGCACGCGCCCTGCCGATGCTCGGAGCACAGGGGCTGGTCGACCTCGGCTTCGCGCGGATCGACGGGGATGCCGTCGCGCCGGCGGTTCTCGTGCGTCCCCAGGACGTCGCGGGCGCTCCCGACGACGCCGAATGGTGGATCGCCAGCGACCTCGACGAGGCCGCGCTCGGGGGGCCGCTGCCCACGGGCCACGTCCTCGGCGTGGGGGGTGCCTCCCTCACACTCGCCGGTCTGCAGCTGACCACGCCCGCCGGGCGGGTTCTCGACGTCGGCACGGGCTGCGGCATCCAGGCCCTGCGCGCCCACCTCGCCCTGGGCACTCAGCCCGCCCCGCCGACGATCGTCGCCACGGACGTCTCGCCGCGCGCCCTGGAGTTCACCCGCATCAATGCGCTGCTCAACGAGGTGGAGGGCATCGACACCCGTCGCGGCAGCCTCTTCGAACCGGTCGCAGGTGAGCAGTTCGACCGTGTCGTCTCGAACCCGCCGTTCGTCATCACGCCGCGCGTCGCGGGCGTGCCGGAATACGAGTACCGCGACGCCGGGTACGCCGGCGACGACCTCGTCGCAGCCTTCGTGTCGGGGGTCGGCGCGGTGCTCGCGCCGGGCGGCACCGCGCAGCTGCTGGGCAACTGGGAGTACCGCGCGGGGAAGGACGGTCTGCAGCGCGTCCGTGAATGGGTCGCCGCCTCGCCGGTGCCGCTGGAAGCCTGGGTCATCGAGCGGGAACGTCTCGACCCCCTCGCCTACGCCGAACTCTGGGTACGCGACGGCGGCACCGCGCCGGGGACGGCGGGCTACGGCGCGCTCGTCGACGCGTGGCTCGCCGACTTCGCCGCCCGCGAGGTCGATGCGGTCGGGTTCGGCTACCTGCTGCTGCGGCGCCCGGCATCCGCGATTCCCGCGCTGGCCCGCTACGAGCGCATCACGCACCCGTTGCCCGAGGACGGCGCCCTCGGTGCGCACCTGGGCGCCGCGCTCGCCGCCTTCGACACCCTCGAGCAGGTCGACGACGCGGCCCTCGCCGCCGCCCGCACCATCGTCGCCGACGACGTCACCGAGGCGCGTCATCATCTGCCCGGCGCCGAAGCCCCGAGCGTCATCGAACTGCGCCAGGGCGGCGGTCTCGGGCGCACCCTCGAGGTCGACCCCGCCCTCGCCGCTCTCGTCGGGGCCTCCGACGGTGAGCTCACCGTGGGCCAGCTCTCCGATGCGATCGCGGAGCTGCTCGAAGTGGATGCCGCGGCCCTGCGTGCCGATCTGCTGCCGCGGGTGCGCGAGCTCGTCTTCATCGGGATGCTGCGGCTGGCGTGACCCCGGGGGCGGCGAGGGTGCGCCGGTAGGCTGGAAACCATGCTCAACATGGCCGAAGGCCTCGACCGGCTCGGGTCGCTCGCGACCTCGCCGATCATGGCGACCCTCGGCGCCGCGTTCGCCCAGGCCGGGTTCGAACTGGCGATCGTCGGCGGTCCGGTGCGCGACGCGCTGCTGGGTCGCCCGACCCACGACCTCGACCTCACCACCAACGCCCGCCCCGACGACATCCTGCGGATCGTCAAGCCCCTCGCGACCGCGACGTGGGACATCGGTCGGGCGTTCGGCACGATCGGCGCGAAGATGCCGGGCCCCTCCGGCACCTCCGAGCAGGTCGAGATCACCACCTACCGCGCCGACAGCTACGACGGGCTCACACGCAAGCCCACCGTCGCGTTCGGTGACAGCCTCGACGACGACCTCGCCCGTCGCGACTTCACCGTCGGCGCCATGGCGCTGCGTCTGCCCGTGCCCGCCCTGGTCGACCCGACCGGCGGCGTCGAGGATCTCATCGCGGGCGTCCTGCGCACCCCGGGCGACCCCGACGTCAGCTTCGGCGACGATCCCCTCCGCATGCTGCGCGCCGCCCGGTTCGCCAGTCAGCTCGAGTTCGAGGTCGCGCCGGCGACCCTTGAGGCCATGGAGCGCCTGCGCGCGACGATCGCGATCGTCAGCCCCGAGCGTGTGCAGGCCGAGCTCGTGAAGCTTCTCTCCACCGACGATCCGGTGCGCGGCATCCGCATCCTCGTCGAGACGGGCCTGATGGGCGAGATCCTCCCCGAGGTGCCCGCACTGCGGCTGGAAGTGGACGAGCACCACCACCACAAGGACGTCTACGAGCACTCGCTCACGGTCCTGCGCCAGGCCATCGAGCTGGAGCACGCCCGGCATCCGGGGGCGGCGCCCGATACGACGCTGCGGCTGGCCGCGCTGCTGCACGACATCGGCAAGCCCGCGACGCGACGGCTCGAGCCGGGCGGCGGCGTGAGCTTCCACCACCACGACGTCAAGGGTGCGCGCCTGGCGCGCAAGCGCCTGCAGGCGCTGCGCTTCGACGGCGATACGATCGCCGCGGTCACGCAGCTCATCGAGCAGCACCTGCGCTTCTTCGGGTACGCCGAGGGCGCCTGGACCGACTCGGCGGTGCGGCGCTACGTGCGGGATGCCGGGGATCAGCTCGAGCGGCTTCACATCCTCACCCGCGCCGACGTGACCACCCGCAACGCGAAGAAGGCCACGCGGCTGCGACGGGCGTACGACGACATCGAGTGGCGCATCGACGAGCTCGCCTCGCAGGAGGAGCTCGCCGCCATCCGCCCCGAGCTCGACGGCAACCGGATCCAGGAGATCCTCGGCATCCCGCCCGGCCGCGAGGTCGGCGAGGCGTACCGCTTCCTGCTGGAGGTGCGCCTGGACGAGGGCCCGATCGGCGCGGACGCCGCCGAGCAGCGCCTGCGTGCCTGGTGGGACGCCCGCTGACCCCTCTTCCCCTCCGCGAGCCGCCACGTTCGTGCCGAGTCGCCATGCTCTGGCGCGTTGAATCTTGGCGGCTCGGGGCAATCTTGGTGGCTCGCGATCTAGACTGACGGCACCTCCTCACCGTCGAACGGAGTCGCCGTGCCCTCGCCGTGGTCATCGCGCCGCGAGGTCTCGCCAGAGACGTCGCGTCTGCTGATCGAGCGCGCGCACGAAGAGCTGGTCGGGGGCAACGTCGGCGATCCGCGGCTCGGTCAGATCCGCCCGCTCGTGCAGGACTCCTGGCGACGCTCGCTCGCGCACCTCGTCGGCGCCGAGGGGCTGCAGCCGCTCGACCTGGGTGACGACGAACTCGAGGCGTATCGGCGGGCACATCCTCTCTCGGCGGCGATGGACATGATCCGCGCCCTGCTGCTGCCGGGTGGGGAGAGCGACTCGGGAGTCGTGGTCGCCGTGGGGGATGCCGTCGGCCGCCTGTTGTGGGTGGAGGGCGACCGCCGGGTGCGCAGCCTCACGGGAGACATGGGCTTCGTCGCGGGCGCGAACTGGTCGGAGGAGGCGGTGGGCACCGCGGCGCCCGGCACCGCGCTGGCCCTCGGGCGCTCGGTGCAGATCCACGGCGCCGAGCACTACAACCGCCTCGTGCAGCCCTGGTCGTGCACAGCGGCGCCCGTCTACGACCCGGAGACGCGCCAGGTCCTCGGCGTCATCGATGTCACGGGCGACAGCGACGCCGCCACCCCGCAGGCGCAGCTGCTCGTCGACGCGACGGCGCGCGCCGTCGAAGCCGAGCTGCTCGTCGGCAGGCTCCGCGCCCGCGCCGAGCCTCCCGCGCCGCGGCGGACGCGGCGGCCCGCGGCGACCGCGGCGACCGCAACGACGATGCTGCGCGTGCTCGGACGCGACCGGGCGCTCCTCGATGTCGCCGGGCCCGACAGTGCCACGGTGACCGAGCTGTCGGCTCGGCACGCCGAGATCCTTCTCATGCTGGCCGTGCATCGCGAGGGACTGTCGGCCGAGCGGCTCGGACAGCTCGTCTACGGCGAGGACGACGCGGAGGGAACGCTGCGACCCGAGCTGGTGCGCCTGCGCAAGGTGCTGGAGCGGGTGGCGCCGCAGCTGGTGCCGGCATCCCGCCCCTACCGCCTCACGACAGAGCTGCACACCGACGCCCATCAGGTGGTCGCGCTGCTCGGACGCGGTGCGCACCGCGTCGCGCTCGCGGCCTACCGCGGGCGCGTGCTGCCCAACTCGGTCGCCCCCGGCGTGGAGGAGTTCCGCGAGTCGGTGCGCCTCGCCCTGCGCGAGGCCCTGCTCACGGAGGCCTCCGTCGACGTGCTGCTCGCGTACGCCGACACCGACGACGGCGCCGACGACGCCGAGGTCCTGCGTCTGGCGCTCGAGATGCTGCCGGCGCGCTCGCCGCGACGAGCCGGTCTCGTCGCGCGGTTGGAGAAGCTCGAGCGCTGAGCGCGGGTGGTGGTGGGCTGGGGGCGCGGAGCGGTTGGTTGAGGCGGAGTTGCGCGCGCGGCGGCGTCCGACCCGACCCCGGCGCGACAGGGTCGGGCGAGGATGCCAGGATGGGCGCAGACGCCGTCACCGGCGCCGAGGGAGGATAGACATGACCGACGACGCGCCCACACCCGACCTGGTGCGACTCGCGAGCGCCTACAGCATCGCGACGGAGTACTGGTCGTTCTTCGGCGACCGGGTGCAGGTCCCGGCATCCACCCTGCGGGCGGTGCTGGCGGCGATGGGCATCGACGCGTCGACGGATGCCGCGATCAGCGCGGCCCTCGTCGCGGAGGAGGAGCGGGTGTGGCGCGAACTGCTCCCCGCCTCGTTCGTGACGCGCGCCGGCGTCGGCGTGCTGTGGGTGCACGTCTTCGACGGGCACGACGTGACCGTGACGGTGGCTCTCGAGGACGGGTCGGAGCGCGCGCTCACGATCCCCGAGCAGCGCCCGGCCGCGCGGCTGGTGGACGGCATCCTGCGGTGGCGGGTCGAGATTCCGGTGCCCGACGACCTGCCGCTGGGGTGGCACACCGTGCGCGCGGAGCAGCGCCCGTTCGGCGGCGGCGCCGAAGCCGACCGCACGGCATCCGCCCCGTTCGTGATCACGCCCGATCGCCTCGGCGACCCGCCCGCCCGTCCCGGGCGCACGCGCGGCTGGGGCCTCATGGCGCAGCTGTACTCCGTCCGCTCACGGGCATCGTGGGGCCTCGGCGACTTCGCCGACCTCGCCGATCTCGCGGCGATCGCGGGCGAGCGCGGCGCCGACTTCCTGCTGATCAACCCCGTGCACGCTGCCGAGGTGACCAGTCCGATCGAACCGTCGCCGTACCGCCCCGCGACCCGCCGCTTCCTGGCGCCGCTGTACGTGCGCCCCGAAGACGTCCGTGAGGTCGCTTACCTGACGCCCACCGAGCGCGCCGTCGTCGAGGCCGCCCGCGGTCCCGTCGCGGCGATGGACGACGACGCGGACCGCATCGATCGCGACGCGGTCTGGGCCGCGAAGAGACTCGGCCTCGACGCGATCTTCGCGGTGCCGCTGACGCCGTCGCGCCGCGCCGAGCTCGATGCGTTCGCCGCGCGCGAGGGGCAGCCGCTGCAGGACTTCGCCCTGTGGTGCGCGCTCGAGGAGCACTACCTCGGTCGCGAGAGGCCCGCCGAGGTCGACGACATCCGCTCCCCGCTGGTCGCCGAGCTGCGCACGCGCCTGGCCGATCGCGTCGCGTTCCACGTGTGGCTGCAGTGGATCGCCGACCAGCAGGTCGCCGACGCGCAGGCCGCAGCCAGGGCGGCGGGCATGGCGATCGGTGTCATGCACGACCTGGCCGTCGGGGTGCACCCGCAGGGGTCGGACGCGTGGTCGCTACGGGAGATGTACGCGACCGGCATGGCGGTCGGCGCGCCGCCCGACATGTACAACCAGCAGGGCCAGACCTGGAATCAGCCGCCGTGGCTGCCGCGCGCGCTCGCCGAGGCCGGGTACGCGCCGCTGCGCGACATGATCCGCACGCTGTTGCGCCACGCCGGCGCGCTGCGCATCGATCACGTGATCGGGCTGTTCCGCCTGTGGTGGATCCCCGAGGGGCTCAGCCCCGCCGCCGGCACCTACGTGCGCTACGACCACGAGGCGATGATCGGCGTGCTGCTGCTCGAAGCCCACCGCGCGGGTGCGGTGCTCATCGGCGAGGACCTCGGCAACGTCGAGCCGTGGGTGCGCGAGTACCTGTCGGCGCGCGGCGTGCTGGGCACCTCGGTGCTGTGGTTCGAGCGCGAGGGCGACGGCTTCCGTCCGCCGGAGCAGTACCGCCGATCGCTGCTGGCGACCGTGAACACGCACGACCTGCCGCCGACCGCGGGGTACCTGGCCGACGAGCACGTCGCCCTCCGCGCCCGCCTCGGTCTGCTCACCCGCCCGGTCGAGGAGGAGCTCGCCGATGCGGATGCCGAGCGCGCGAGCATGCTGGCACTCTTGCGCGAACGCGGACTGATCGGCGACGAGCCCGGCGAGGCGGAGGTCATCGAGGCGCTGAACGTGCTGATCACGGCATCCCCCGCGCAGCTGATCGGCGTCGCCCTCGTGGATGCCGTCGGGGAGCGCCGGGCGCAGAACCAACCCGGGACCGACCGCGAGTACCCGAACTGGCAGATCCCGCTGGCCGGACCCGACGGTCGCGCCGTGCTGCTGGACGACCTGGTGCACAACGACCGCTTCGACGCGCTCACGCGCGCCGTCGACGCTCACCTCTGACGAGCAGCGGCGCCGCGGGCGCAGGCGCCGGTCCGTCGGGGCCGGCGGGGCGGATGCGGGCGAGAACGCCGACGACCACGAGCACGAGTCCGAGCAGTTGCGCGGGACCGAACGGCTCGTGCGCGACGACGACGCCCAGGAGCACACCGGTCACGGGATTGAGCAGCCCGATCACGCCGACCACGGCGCCGGGCAGGCGAGCGAGCCCGGTGAACCAGGCGGCGTAGGCCACCGCTGTCGCCACGAGGATGATGTACGCGAAACCGAGCAGCGCCGGTCCGTCGAGCGCCGGCGGTGCTCCTTCCACGATGATCGCGACGGGCATCACGACGAGCGACCCCGCGATGAGCTGCCATGCCGTCATCGTCAGGGGTGGCACGTCGGCTCCCCACCGCCTCGTGCGCCTCACCCCCGAGGGCGTGGAGCTCATCGACCGCGCGTTCACGGCGCACCTCGCCAACGAGCACCGCCTTCTCCCGCTCCTGCCCGCGGGCGACGCCGACGCCCTGCGCGACGCCTCCCGCCGCTGGCTCGCGGCCCTCGCCCATGACTGACCCCCGGCATCCCGCCCCGCCCCCACCGCGAGAAACCACTCTCGCGCCGAGAAACACCCCACGCAGGGGTTTCTCGGCACGCAACGTGTTTCTCGCGGCGGATGCCGGGGCGCAAGCCACGCGGATGCCGCGGCGCCAGCCGCCCACGCAACGCGATGCAACGTTGCGGTGCGTAGCGTCAGCGCATCCGAACGCGGCGAGGGATGCCGCGGACCATGCACTGTCGAAGGAGACATCATGACCATCGTCGAAGAGGGCGTCTCGAGCGTTTACGCTGCTCCCGGCCAGCGCGGGGCCATCGCCGAGTACCGTCCGCGGTACGGCCACTACATCGGCGGCGAGTTCGTCGAACCGATCAAGGGGCAGTACTTCGAGAACATCACCCCGGTCACGGGCAAGCCGTTCACCGAGGTCGGCCGCGGTACCGCGGAAGACATCGACCGCGCCGTTGACGTCGCCTGGAAGGCGTTCGAGTCGTGGAAGAAGACCACCCCGGCCGACCGTGCGAACATCCTCAACAAGATCGCTGACCGCATCGAGGCGAACCTCGAGAAGATCGCCGTCGCCGAGACGTGGGAGAACGGCAAGCCGGTCCGTGAGACGCTCGCCGCCGACATCCCGCTGGCGATCGACCACTTCCGCTACTTCGCCGGTGTGCTGCGCGCCCAGGAGGGCACGCTCAGCCAGATCGACGAAGACACCGTCGCGTATCACTTCCACGAACCGCTGGGCGTCGTCGGCCAGATCATCCCGTGGAACTTCCCGCTGCTGATGGCCACGTGGAAGCTCGCGCCCGCGCTCGCCGCCGGCAACTGCGTCGTGCTGAAGCCGGCTGAGCAGACCCCGGCATCCATCCTGTTCCTCTTCGACATCATCGGCGACCTGCTGCCGGCCGGTGTCGTGAACATCGTCAACGGGTTCGGTATCGAGGCGGGCGCGCCGCTCGCCCAGCACAAGCGCATCCGCAAGGTCGCGTTCACGGGCGAGACCACGACCGGGCGGCTGATCATGCAGTACGCGTCGCAGAACCTCATCCCGGTGACGCTGGAGCTCGGCGGCAAGAGCGCGAACATCTTCTTCGAGGACGTCGCCCGTCAGAAGGACGCCTACTACGACAAGGCCCTGGAGGGTTTCACCTTCTTCGCGCTGAACCAGGGCGAGGTCTGCACCTGCCCGTCGCGGGCGCTCATCCAGCGCTCGATCTACGACCAGTTCCTCGGCGACGGCCTCGAGCGCGTCGGCAAGATCATCCAGGGAAACCCGCTCGACCCCGCCACCATGATCGGTGCCCAGGCCTCGAACGACCAGCTCGAGAAGATCCTCAGCTACATCGAGATCGGCAAGGCCGAGGGCGCGAAGCTGCTCGCCGGCGGGGAGCGGGTGGACCTCGGCGGCGAGCTCAGCGGTGGCTACTACGTGGCACCGACGGTGTTCGAGGGACAGAACTCGATGCGCATCTTCCAGGAGGAGATCTTCGGTCCCGTCGTCTCGGTGACCAGCTTCGACGGCTTCGACGACGCCATCCACACCGCCAACGACACCCTCTACGGCCTGGGTGCGGGCGTGTGGAGCCGGTCGGCCGACACGATGTACCGCGCCGGTCGCAGCATCGAGGCCGGTCGCGTGTGGACGAACACCTATCACCAGTACCCGGCGCACGCCGCGTTCGGCGGGTACAAGCAGTCGGGCATCGGCCGCGAGAACCACCTCAAGATGCTCGACCACTACCAGCAGACCAAGAACCTGCTCGTGTCCTACGCCGAAGGCCCGATGGGCTTCTTCTGAGTCGAGACACATCGGCGAGACACGACCTGCCGCCCCAGACGCCCGTGCGTTTCGGGCGGCAGGTCGTGTCTCGGCAGAGAAAGGGGACGGTCATGACCACCACACTCAGCAGGGTCGCGGTGACGGATGCCGCGGCATCCCTCCTGCGTCAGCTCACGGCGCAGCACGGGAAGCTCATGTTCCACCAGTCCGGCGGATGCTGCGACGGCAGCGCACCCATGTGCTACCCCGTCGGGATGTTCCTCACCGGGCCGTCGGACGTGAAACTCGGCGACCTCGACGTGGGGCTGGACGACCCCATCGAGGTCTTCATCTCCGCATCGCAGTTCGAGTACTGGAAGTACACGCACCTCACGATCGACGTCGTTCCGGGCCGCGGCGCGGGCTTCAGCGTCGAGGGGCCGACCGGCATGCGCTTCCTCATCCGCTCGCGGATGCTGGACGACGCCGAGCTCGACCACTTCGGCCTGCGCTGACGGCGGCCCGCCGCCGCGCCGCGAACCGCCCCGCGAACCGCGAGACACCACGCGTGCACCGAGACACCGGTGCACAGCGCGTGTCTGGGTGCGCAGCGCGTGTCTCGCGGTGAGGGGGGAGGCGCCGGATGCCGCGGCTAGATGTACTGACCTCGACCGTTGTTGATGC
>NZ_MKRU01000007.1:0-27405 GCF_001897985.1 Microbacterium sp. 69-7
GTGGGCGATCTCAGCTGGCATCCGACCTGGACGGAGGAGCCCGTCGACGCGGCGTGGGAGGACGACATCGCGACCGTCATCGACGATGCGGAGGCCGCGCTGATCAAGCGCTTGCGAACGCGCTCCCTGTCCGAACGGGAAGCATCGCGATTCTTGCGCGAACGCGAGCTCGGCGATGCGGCGATCGACCACGTCATCGACCGCATGAGGAGCCTCGGATATCTCGACGACTCGGCACTGGCTGAGCAGCTCGTGCACAGTGGCGTCGAACGAAAGGGACAGGGGCGCGCGATGCTCGTGCAGACCTTGTCGGCCCGCGGCATCCCGCGCGAGGTCATCGACGAGGCACTCGATGCGCTGCCTGACGATGATGCGGACCGTGCTCTCGAGTTCGCGCGGCAGAAGGCCCGGACGATGCGCGACCTCGATCGCGATACGGCGCTGCGGCGGCTCTCGGGCCAACTCGCGCGGCGCGGGTACGGTGCGAGCGCGCTGACCGCAGCGCGGCAGGCCCTCGAAGAACTCGGGCGACCGGTTCGGCGTGCGCCGGCGGGAACCGTGCGCTTCGAGTGAGCCGTTTTCCCGGTGCGCGGGACCTCGGGTTCGTGCATGGTGACGGATCGTAGAATGAACGCATCATGACTTCTCCGTCCGCCGCCCCCACGCTGATCGCGCCATCGGACGCCGCCGTCGCCGCCGACGGTCGTGCCCGGACCTACGAGGTGCGCACCTTCGGCTGCCAGATGAACGTGCACGATTCCGAGCGACTTTCCGGCTCGTTGGAGAGCGCCGGATACGTGCGAGCGGAGGCGGGCTCCGAGGCCGATGTCGTCGTGATCAACACGTGTGCGGTGCGCGACAACGCCGCCGGCAAGCTGTACGGCACCCTCGGGCATCTGAAGAGTCGCAAGGATCGTCACGAGGGCATGCAGATCGCCGTCGGCGGCTGTATGGCTCAGATGGACAAAGAGGCCGTGCTCGAGAAGGCGCCGTGGGTCGACGTCGTCTTCGGCACCCACAACATGGGCTCGCTGCCCAGCCTCCTCGAGCGGGCGCGCCACAACGGCGATGCAGAACTGGAGATCCTCGAGGCGCTCGAGGTCTTCCCCTCGACCCTGCCGACCAAGCGCGACGCCGTGCACAGCGGCTGGGTCTCGATCTCCGTCGGATGCAACAACACCTGCAGCTTCTGCATCGTGCCGAGCCTGCGTGGCAAGGAGAAGGATCGCCGCCCTGGCGACATCCTCAACGAGATCCTGCTCCTCGTCGAGGACGGCGCCGTCGAGGTCACCCTCCTGGGTCAGAACGTCAACAGCTACGGGGTCGAGTTCGGTGATCGTCAGGCGTTCGGCAAGCTGCTGCGTGCCGCCGGGCAGATCCCGGGGCTCGAGCGCATCCGCTTCACCAGTCCGCACCCGGCCGCCTTCACCGATGACGTCATCGATGCCATGGCCGAGACTCCTCAGGTCATGCCGCAGCTGCACATGCCGCTGCAGTCCGGATCCGATCGCGTCCTACGGGCGATGCGGCGCTCCTACCGCAGTGACCGCTTCCTCGACATCCTCGAGCGGGTCCGCGACCGCATCCCGCACGCGGCGATCTCCACCGACATCATCGTCGGCTTCCCCGGTGAGACCGATGAGGATTTCGAGGACACGATGCGTGTCGTCGCGCAAGCACGGTTCGCCAGCGCCTTCACCTTCCAGTACTCGATCCGTGAGGGCACCCCCGCCGCGACGATGCCCGACCAGGTGCCGAAGGCCGTGGTGCAGGAGCGGTACGAGCGGCTCATCGCCCTGCAGGAGCGCATCAGCCTCGAAGAGAACGAGGCCCAGATCGGCCGCGAGCTGCAGGTGCTGGTCTCGACCGGCGAGGGAAAGAAGGATGCCGAGACCCACCGCCTGACCGGCCGCGCCGAAGACAATCGGCTCGTCCACTTCGAGCTGCCTCGGGGCTCGGCCGTTCCGCGCCCCGGAGACGTCGTGACGGCGACCGTGACGCACGCCGCTCCGTTCCACCTGCTCGCCGATAGCCCCGACGGGGCGCCGCTGCGCATTCGGCGCACGCGCGCGGGCGACGCCTGGGATCGCACCCAGGCGGAGTCATGCGGCGTGCCGACATCCTCGGGCGTCGCGGGCGAGACGGGCGCACCCCGCGCGGTGTCGCTCGGGTTGCCGACGCTCCGCCTCGGGTGACCGGGCGTCTGTGGGGCGTCGTCGGCGCCACGGGCACGGGCAAGTCCGATCTGTCCCTGCGGCTCGCGGAAGCGCTCACCGCCCGCGGTCGCCCGGCGGAGATCGTCAACGCCGACGCCATGCAGCTGTATCGCGGGATGGACATCGGCACCGCCAAGCTGTCGGTCGCCGAGCGCCGCGGCATCCCGCACCATCTCTTCGATGTGCTCGAGGTCACGGATGAGGCCGCGGTCGCCGCGTACCAGGAAGCGGCCCGTACCGTCATCTCAGAGATCTTCCACCGCGGAGCGGACGCCATCCTCGTCGGCGGCTCGGGCCTCTACGTCTCGAGTGTCGTCTACGACTTCCGCTTCCCGCCGCACGACGACATCCTGCGCGCACAGCTGGAAGCGGATCTCGAAAAGGGCGGCCCCGGGCCGCTCCTCGAGCGTCTACGCGCACTGGACCCGGCGACCGCCGACCGTATCGATGCGCGCAACGCTCGGCGGATCGTGCGCGCCCTCGAGGTCGCCGTGCAGGGAGACCGCGGTCACGGCGCCGTCCTGCCCGCAGATCCCGTGCTCTGGCACGTGCCGACGACCCTCATCGGTGTGGAGGTCGAGCGTGCAACCCTCGTCGCGCGCCTCGACGAGCGGGTGACCCGCATGTGGCGCGAGGGACTTCTCACCGAAGTCGCAGCCCTCCGCGACCGCGGCCTCGAGCAGGGCGTGACGGCCAGCCGGGCCATCGGCTACGCGCAGGCGTTGGCGCACGTGGCGGGTGAGCTCGATGCGTCCGAGGCCATCGCCCAGACGCAGGCGCTCACCCGACGCTACGCGCGGCGCCAGGTGTCGTGGTTTCGCCGGTATGCCGACGTGCGCTGGGTCGCGCCCGACGTCGACGCGGTCGTCCTGGCAGACTCGGTGGCGTGAGCGAAGTCCGCAAACTCACCGTGCAGCCCGAGCCGCTCCTCGTCGTTCAGTCGGCGTGCTCGGGGGGCCACACGACGCGGAAGCGTTCGAAGACGATCTCGTCCTCCTCCGACCATTCGGCTCCGCGGGCGGCGGCGACGCGCGTCCAGTAGCGGCGGTGCTCGCGCTGCCAGCTCTCCAGCGATCCGTCGTCCTCGCCCTCGTCGGCGGCGAATGCCGCGTCGCCGCTGGTGAAAGGACCCAACCTCAGTTCGGTCGTGCGCATGATGATGCGCGGTGCGCCGGAGCTGTCGCACGCGATCCAGTGCGATCCGATGCGCGGCACGAGATCGCCCCGAGCGACGAAGTCGGCCACGAGCTCTGCCGTCGCTCGTTTCCGCCCCGACAGCACGAGAGAGCGGGTTCTGCCACCTGAAGATCCTGCCACGTCGCTCGCGCGCGGCCGGCCGGGCCTCGGGCTGTGGACCGTAGACTGACCGGGTGGCAGAGCCGATCGCATTCACCAAGGGACACGGCACGGGCAACGACTTCGTGATCGTCCCGGATGACGAGGGCGTCCTCGACCTCTCGGACTCTCAGGTCGCCGCGCTCTGCGACCGCCGTTTCGGCATCGGCGGCGACGGCATCCTGCGCGTCGTCCGCAGCGCCCGCATACGCGAGGGCGAAGCGACGGCGGATGCCGAGTGGTTCATGGACTACCGCAACGCCGACGGGTCGGCCGCCGAGATGTGCGGCAACGGCACGCGTGTCTTCGCGAAGTACCTCGTCGACACGGGTCGCGCCGACATCGACGCGGCACCGCTGCGCATCGGCACGCGCGCCGGCATCAAGACCCTGACGCGCAGCGACCTCGGGTTCGAGGTCGACCTCGGCGTCTTCGCCATCGACGGCGAGACCGTCGTCAAGGCGCGGGGACTCGACGTCGCCCGCCCCGGCCAAGGCGTCGACGTCGGCAACCCGCACGTCGTCGTGGCGCTCTCCAGCGCGGGCGAGCTCGAGGAGCTCGATCTCACGGTGCAGCCGTTGCTGCATCCGGAGCCGGTCGCCGGGGCGAACGTGGAGTTCGTGGTGCCGGCCGATCCGCTCGTCAAGAACGGCGTCGGCAGCATCCGTATGCGGGTCTTCGAGCGCGGGGTGGGTGAAACGCTCTCTTGCGGCACGGGTGTCGCAGCAGCGGCGCTCGCCGTCCGCCATTGGGCCGGACCCGCGGCGCCCGATCGTTGGAGTGTTGAGGTGCCCGGCGGCATACTCGGCGTCCGCATCGTCGCCGATGCCGACGGCGACCACGTGCTGCTGTCGGGTCCGGCGACCCTCGTCTACTCGGGCGAGGTGCGCCTGGCCTGACGCGCGGTCGATCGCGGGCGACTCAGGGCAGGTCGATCGCGCCGGTCGGCACCGCGCCGTGCCGGCGCACCTTGAGCACGCGGAAGCCGCGTCCGGTCGCCGCACGCGTCACCGAGTATCCGTCGTCGAATGTCGCCGCCAGCCACCGCTGCAGGGAGTCGGACCCGAGGTTGCGCTGCACGACCAGCCACGCGTCGCTGCGTTCGTCCAAGCGCGGCAGCCACGTCTCCAGCAGACCGTGAAGTTCGTTCTTGCCGACGCGGATGGGGGGATTGGATCGGATGCCGCGGAAGCGGACGTCGCCGGGAACGTCCTCGGGGCGCACCGCGTTGATGTTGGTGAGACCCCACTCCTGCGCGTTTCGTCGCACCAGGTCGAGAGCGCGGTCGTTCACGTCCACCGCCCACACCGTGGCGTGCGGCGACTGCACGGCGAGGCTGAGCGCGATCGGCCCCCAGCCGCAGCCGAGGTCGAGCAGGTGGCCGCCCGGAGGGGGCGGCGGAGTATTCGCGAGTAGCACCGCCGTCCCGCCGTCGACGTGGTCGGGGCTGAACACCCCGCCCGCGGTCGTGACCTCGCCGATGCGCCCGCCGAGGGACACACGGATGCGACGGAGGTTCTCGGCGCTGGACGGGGAGGCGCTGAAGTAGTGGTCACTCCCCATCCTGCGAGCGTACCGGAGCCACCGGCCTGTGCGGGAGGCTAGACTGCAAGGCTGACCTGGAAGGAATCCATGACCCACACCACCGAGACCACCGACGCGCACGGCGACGACACGCCGCTCGATCCGGTGGATCGCGTGCTGGCACGTGCCGAGGGCCGCTCCAGCGCGAACGTCTTCGGTGCCGCCCAGGCGCTGCAGGATGCCGCGACCGTCGCCTATGGCGACACCGACGGCGATCAGTGGGACCGGGAGGAGCGCGCGGCGCTGCGCCGCGTGCCGGGTCTGTCCACGGAACTCGAAGACGTCACGGAGGTCGAGTACCGCCAGCTGCGGCTGGAGAACGTCGTGCTCGTCGGGGTGTACCCCCAGGGCTCGCAGGAAGACGCGGAGAACTCCCTGCGCGAGCTCGCCGCGCTCGCCGAGACCGCCGGCGCGGTCGTGCTCGACGGGGTGCTGCAGCGACGTCCGCACCCCGACCCGGCGACCTACATCGGCCGCGGCAAGGCGGCGGAGTTGCGCGACCTCGTCGCCGCGGTCGGCGCCGACACCGTCATCGCCGACACCGAGCTCGCTCCGAGCCAGCGTCGCGCGCTGGAGGACGTCGTCAAGGTCAAGGTCATCGACCGCACCACCGTCATCCTCGACATCTTCAGCCAGCACGCCAAGAGCCGCGAGGGCAAGGCGCAGGTCGAGCTCGCCCAGCTCGAGTACTTGCTTCCGCGACTGCGCGGATGGGGTGAGTCGATGAGCCGTCAGGCCGGTGGCCAGGTCGGCGCCGGAGGCGCCGGCATGGGCTCACGCGGACCGGGCGAGACCAAGATCGAGCTCGACCGCCGGCGCATCCGCACGAAGATGGCGCAGCTGCGCAGGCAGCTGCGCGACTTCGCGCCCGCCCGCGAGGCCAAGCGCAGCGAACGCAAGCGCAACACGATCCCGTCCGTCGCGATCGCCGGCTACACCAACGCCGGCAAGTCGAGCCTGCTCAACCGGCTCACGAGCGCCGGCGTGCTCGTGGAGAACGCGCTGTTCGCGACGCTGGACGCGACGGTGCGCCGTGCCCAAGCGGCCGACGGGCGCGTCTACACCCTGACCGACACGGTCGGCTTCGTGCGGAACCTGCCGCACCAGCTCGTCGAGGCGTTCCGCTCCACGCTGGAAGAGGTGGGCGACGCCGACGTGCTGGTACACGTCGTGGACGGCTCCCATCCCGACCCCGCGGCGCAGCTCGCGACCGTACGCGATGTGATGGGCGACGTGGGTGCGCGCTCCACGCGCGAGATCGTCGTCTTCAACAAGGCGGACCTCGTCGACGACGACACGCGGCTGGTGCTGCGCGGTCTCGAGCCGAGCGCGCTGTTCGTGTCGTCGCGGACGGGGGAGGGCATCGATCAGCTGCGCACCGTCATCGAGGACGCCCTGCCGCTGCCGGCGGTCGAGGTGCGCGCACTCGTGCCGTATGAGCGTGGAGACCTCATCAACGCGGTGCACGAGTCGGGGCACATCGTCTCGACGGCCCACGAGGAGGGCGGTACCGCCGTGCACGCGCACGTCTCGGAGCGGCTCGCGGCGGAGCTCGCGCCCTACGCGCTCTGACGCACGCCTAGCCTGCCGTCAGCTCTATCGCCGGCACGCCGGGCGTCGGAAAGCCGAACACCTGGCCGAGGAAAGCGAGCTCGCTCTCCAGCGCGTGCACGACTGCCTCAGCGCCGCGGAACCCGTGTCCCTCGCCCTCGTAGAGCACGTAGGCGTGCGGGATGCCGCGCGCGGCGAGAGCGTCGCGGATCGCTTCGGCCTGCGACGGAGGCACGACCGCGTCATCCGCACCCTGCAGCAGCAGCACGGGCACGCGGAACCCGTCGATATGCGTCAACGGGGAGCGCTCGATATAGAGCTCCTCGGCCTCCGGCAGGGGCCCGATGAGTCCGTCGAGATACCGTGACTCGAAATCGTGCGTATCGGCGGCCAGGGTGCGGGCGTCGCCGACGCCGTAGCGGGAGATGCCCGCGCGGAACACATCGGTGCGCGCGAGCGCCGCGAGCACCGTCCAGCCGCCTGCCGATCCGCCCTTGATCGCCAGGCGGCCGCCATCGGCGGCGCCGGTGGCGGCAAGGCCGGAGGCGGCTGCCGCGACGTCCGCCACGTCGACGACGCCCCATTGTCCGCGCAGACGCTCCCGGTACGCGCGGCCGTATCCGGTCGAGCCGCCGTAGTTCACCTCCAGTACTCCGATGCCGCGACTCGTGAAGAACAGCGTCTTCGCATCGGCGACGCCGCCCTCGTGGCCGGTCGGTCCGCCGTGCACCAGCACGAGATAGGGCGGGCGCTCTGCATCGGATGCCGCGACACGCGGATGGTGAGGGGGGTGCACGAATGCGTGCACCGTCCCCGTCGGACCCTCCACGGAGAACGGGCGCGTCTCGGGAAGCCACGCATCGAGATCCTCACCCGCGATCTCCGCACGGTGTCCGACGATGAGGTCGACGTGCACCGTCGCCCCCTCCGCATCGAACTCCACCAGCCAGATGCCGCTCACGCCCGGTGCCATGCCGGAGACCAGCGCCCGGCGGCCGACGACCGCCTCGACGGCGAGGGATGCGGTGGCGGGGATGTCGATCACGGTCTCGGTGCCCGCGGCATCCCGCCAGACGAGCTCATCCGAGCCGTTGGTGCGGACAGCGATCACCCCGCCGTCGGACGTCACACCGAACCAGCGGCTGCCGAGTGACCACAGCGGGCCCCCCGTGTCCGCATCGGCCGGGGCGAGAGGCGCCCGCGGCAGGTCGGCATCCAGGCGTAGGCTCCAGAGGTTCCACCGACCCGTCGCATCGTCCAGGTACAGCAGGTCGTCCTCGTCGGTCCATTCGGGCTGGAGCGCTGCCGTGCTGCCGTCGGTCACGTCGGTCCACTCGACCACGGCGCCGTCCTCGAGACGACCGATACGCAGGGTCGTGCGGTCCCACGGCATGTCGGGATGATTCCAGGCCACCCACGCGAGCCGGTCCCCGCGCGGGGACAGTGCGGGTTGAGCGACGAAATCGCTGCCCGCGACAAGGTCGCTCGCTCCCGCACCGTCGAGGTCGATGCGCACGATCGCCCGCTCGCGGCCGGCGCGCTCGCGGATGCCGAGCAGCATCCCGCCGGTCGCGCGAAGTCCGCCGTAGCGGACATCCGCATCGTCCGTCAGGGGACGAGGGTCCGAGCCGGGCTCCCGCACCCACACCTGCTGATCGCGGCGTTCGACGAAGAACAGCCGACCGGAATCGTCGACCGCCCACGACCCGCCGCCGTACTCGTGGACGCCGGATCGGGCGTTCCACGGCGCCGGCAGGACGAGGTGCACCGTGCCGGTCGCATCGCGCCGGAACACGGCCGTGCGGCCGGCCTCTTCGGCCACCGACTGCGCCCACCACACCTCGTCGCCCACGAGCGCGGCGCCGTCGATCCGGGGAGAAGCCGAAGAAGCCCAGGCGGCGGTGAACGGGGAGGGCCAGGATCCATAGGGGTGCACATCGACCATGGCTGCCACGCTACGCGTGTGCGACCTGCCACGTCGGCAGACACGTGCCGTCACACGCGGGTGAGGGAACGGCGCTGGCTCTACAGTGGGGCATCGAGGCCGCGGCCGACCGGCTGCAGGACCCCGACCCGAGAGGGAACTGAGCGATGATGTCCCACGAACCCCGCGTCGACGCTCCGGCGGTCGCCGGCGCGGCCTCGCCGCGGGTACCGTTCTCGTTCGAGATCTACCCTCCGCGCACCCCCGAGCAGCTGCCTGCTCTCTACGAGACCATTCGCGTGCTCGCCGCCGCCGGTCCGCGCTTCATCTCCGTGACGTTCGGCGCGGGCGGCTCGACGACCGACCGCTCGCTCACCGTGCTGACGCACATCCTCCGCGAGACGACCGTTCCGCCCGTCGCGCACGTGACCTGTGTCGGCAGCAGCTACGCCGAAGCCACGACGGTCATCCGCGACTTCCTCGATGCCGGCATCACCCGCTTCCTGGCGCTGCGGGGCGACCCGCCCGCCGGCGTCGGCGAGGACGACATCGTGGTCGGCGATCTGGAGTCGGCCGCTCAGCTCGTGCAGCTGATCGGCCGGGTGCAGGCGGAGCGCTCGCCGTATCGCGAGCGTGAGATCCCGGGGCTTCCGGGAGCCGTGCAGGTCACCGACGGCGACCGCGTCGAGATCGCCGTCGCGGCGTTCCCGAACGGTCACCCGCGTTCGCGTCACCGCTACGAGGACATCGACGCACTTCTGGCCAAGCAGGCCGCCGGGGCGACGTCCGCCCTGACACAGCTCTTCTTCCACGCCGACGAGTACCTCGACTTCGTCGAGCGCGCCCGCGCCGCCGGGGTCGTCATCCCGATCGTGCCCGGGATCATGCCCATCACCTCTCCGGGGCGACTGCGCCGAGTGCTCGAGCTCACCGGGGATGCGCGCCCCGACTCCCTCGCCGCGGCGCTCGAGTCGGCTCCGGATGCCGCCGCGCAGCGCGCCGTCGGCCTCGCCCATGCCGCCGACCTCGCGCGGTCCGTTGTCGCCGGCGGCGCCGACGGCATCCACCTCTACGCCTTCAACAACCACGACACCGTTCTGGGCGTGCTGCGCGCCGCAGAGCTGATCCCCGAAGCGAGCCCGTGACGCCGTCCGCTCAGTCGGACGACTCGTCCGCCGCCGCGCGGCGAAGACCCCAACGACTCCACGCGCGGCGAAGAGCCGCCGCCCGCGCGGACTGACCGGCGAGCCACGCTCCGGCGGCGACGGCGAGAGCGATCGCCAGAGCTGCCCCGGCGGCGCCGACCGCCGCCGACACCAGCTGGTCGTAGACGGCGGCCGCCGCGGCCGGCGTGAGTGCCGTCCCGGTTGCGGCGGACGATACGGCCGCCCGGCCCGCCGCGGCCGCGATCAGCAGCGCTCCGAGGCCCGCGGCCGCCGCGAGCGCGGCCCGCCGCAGGGCGTTCAGGCGTCGCCGCGCGAGCGCGATCCCGCTGAGGAACAGGATGACGGTAGCGACCGGCATCCACCATCCCACCGTCACGCCGAGCGCATATCCCGTTCGAATGGCGGCCAGGGCGTCTCCGGAGCCGATGACCACGACGTGATCGACGGAGGGGATGAGCGTCGCCCACGCCACGCCCTGCGCGCTCAGACGTTCCTTCACGCCCGCCACCACGGCGCCGACCTGGATGCCGAGTCCGGCCTCGGTCTGCACCACGACGCCGGAGCCATCGGAGGTCGCGGCGAGCGTGAGCGCGCGGTGAGACTGTCGGAGAAGCTGTTCCCACAGTGCCCCGAAGCCGTCTGAGCGGATCGCGTCGGCGATCGTGTCGTGCACGAGAGTCTGCGCGGCGGCGGCGGCGGGCGCTTGCAGCCGCCGCAATGCGTCGGCCGCGTCGGCGGATGCCGCGATCAGCCCGTCCTGCACGGCGGTCGAACGGGCCAGCGGTGCACGCGTCGCGGTGAACGCGTCTTCGTCGACCAGCTGCACCCGCGCCCAGACGCTCAGGATGGACAACGGGAGGCAGACGACGGCCAGGACGATCGCGACGGCCGATGCGAGGGCGCGCCCCCCGCGACATGATCAGATCGCGCGCAGGACGGCCACGACGCGACCGAGGACCACCGCGTCGTCGCCGAGGATGGGCTCGAAGGAGGAGTTGCGGGGGAGCAGCCACGTGTGGCCGTCCCGCTGCCGGAAGGTCTTCACCGTCGCTTCGCCGTCGAGCATCGCCGCGACGATGTCGCCGTTGTCCGCGGTCGGCTGCGATCTCACGACGACCCAGTCGCCGTCGCAGATGGCGGCGTCGATCATCGACTCGCCGCTGACCTTGAGCATGAACAGGTCGCCCTTGCCGACGAGCTGGCGGGGGAGGGGGAAGATCTCCTCGACCTGCTGGTCTGCCGTGATCGGCACGCCCGCCGCGATGCGCCCCACCAGAGGGACCAGTGCCGCATCGCCCACGGCCGGAACGAGGTCGGCGGGATTCTCGGCGGCGGCACCCGGCAGATCGATGAGGACCTCCATCGCGCGCGTCTTGCCGGCGTCGCGGCGGAGGTAGCCGCTCAGCTCCAGCTGGTTGAGCTGGTGGGTGACGCTGGACAGCGACTTCAGGCCCACGGCATCGCCGATCTCGCGCATGCTCGGCGGGTAGCCGTGGCGCGCGATGGAGGTCTGGATCACCTCGAGGATCTTCAGCTGCTTGTCGCTGAGGTTCTTCCGCCTGCGTGTCTGAGGCTTCTCGGCCATATCGCGCGCTCCTTCGATCGCGTCCCCGGAAGGCAGAGCCTTCGAATGTCGGAGGTTGGTGATGGGGTCGTCTTGTCGAAACCGTATCCGGTTTTCGCACGGTCGGACGGCACGCGTGCGCGTGTCGGATTCGATTCATCTGCGAGAACCGTATCGCTTGACACTCGAACACTATCGAAGATAGATTCGGAACAGAGATTCGCATCCGGCTCTCCCGGCCGAGAGGCGGATGCGAATCTCGACTCGAATCTTCGAGGTGACGCTCTCACCCCCGACGCCGCGGCGCGGGACACGTCTCAAGGAGGAACCCATGACCACGATCGACATCCTCGGCGCCTCGCCCCGCGGCCGTGTCATCGCGGCGGCCCCCGCCACCCGTCTGCGCCTGACGGTTCGTGGTCGCCGGGTGCTCGCCTTCCTCGCCTCCATCCCCGTCATCGTCGCGCTCGGTATCGGCATCGTGTCCGGCGGCGGCGCGCTGGCCTCCAATGAGGGATCCTCGGGAGTCACGTTCACCCACGTCACGGTTCAGCCGGGCGACACGCTCTGGTCGATCGCACGCGCGGTCGCACCTGACGTCGACCCGCGCGACGCCGTCGACGCGATCGTTCGACTCAACGCCTTGGACTCGGGCAGCCTCGATGCCGGACAGAGCATCGCGATCCCCGCCGAGTACTCCGCCGGCCACTGATCAGCCTCGTCCGCTCATCACGGCGACCTCTACGATGGTGAGGGTGAGCGTTCGACTCGATGACCTTCCCCTCAGAGACGACCTGCGCGGCCTGACGCCCTACGGCGCTCCCCAGGCTCCGCTGCCCGTCGCGCTGAACGTCAACGAAAACACGCATCCGGTGCCCGAAGCGGTCGCGGACGACATCCTCGACAGCATCGCCCGTGCGCTCCGGGAGGTGAACCGCTATCCGGATCGCGAGTTCACCGCCGTGCGGGAGGGCTTCGCGGACTACCTGGGTCATGGCCTGTCGGCCGCGCAGATCTGGGCGGCGAACGGATCCAATGAGGTTTTGCAGCACCTTCTGCAAGCGTTCGCCGGCCCCGGTCGGACGGCCTTCGGTTTCGCACCGACCTACTCGATGTACCCGCTGCTCACTCGTGCCACTGGCGCGACGTACGTGAGCGGGACGCGCGGCGTCGACTACACACTCGCCCCCGAAGACGCGGCCGCTCAGGTCGACCGTGCGCAGCCGGATGTCGTCTTTCTGTGCGCGCCGAACAACCCGACCGGAACGCCACTCGGACTCGATGTGATCGAGGCCGTCTATGACGCCGCACCGGGCATTGTGATCGTCGACGAGGCCTACCAGGAGTTCGCGCCCCGCGATTCCCGGTCGGCACTGACGCTGCTGCCCGATCGGCCGCGGCTGGTCGTGTCTCGCACGATGAGCAAGGCCTTCGCGTTCGCCGGCGCTCGCGTCGGCTACCTCGCGGCCGACCCCGCCGTCATCGATGCTCTGCGTCTGGTGCGGCTTCCCTACCACCTCAGTGCGCTGACGCAGGCGGCGGCATCGGCCGCGCTGCGTCACGCGCCGGCGATGCTCGCGATGGTCGACGAGATCGTCGCTCAGCGCGACCGTATCTCCGCGACACTCGACGCGCTCGGCTACCGCCCCTTCGAGAGCTGGACGAACTTCGTGCTCTTCTCCGGTGTGGAAGATCCTGCGGCGACGTGGCAGGGGCTCTACGACCGCGGCGTTCTGATCCGCGATGTCGGCATCGCCCACAGTCTGCGTGTCACGGCGGGCACCGCGGAGGAGTCGACGGCGTTCCTCGACGCGCTCGCCTCACTCGGCCCGGGCGGTTCCGGCGCGCACTGACGGTGAACGCCGGGGTAACACGCCGGGCCGGCGCGCGGGCTCTCGGTAGACTCGGCTCATGAGCACCCCGGCCCCCCGCACGGCATCCTTGCGACGCGCGACCAGCGAGTCCACGGTCGAACTCGATCTCGACCTCGACGGCACCGGGCACAGCAGCATCGACACCACGGTGCCGTTCTTCGACCACCTGCTCACAGCCTTCGCAAAGCACTCGCTCACCGATCTCACCGTGCGCGCCTCGGGAGACACCGACATCGATGCGCACCACACCGTCGAAGACACCGCGATCGTCCTGGGTCAGGCGATCCGTCAGGCGCTCGGCGACAAGAGCGGCATCTCGCGCTACGGGGATGCGCTCGTTCCCCTGGACGAGGCGCTGGCCCAGGCCGTGGTCGACATCAGCGGGCGCCCCTATCTGGTCCACACCGGGGAGCCGGTCGGGTTCGAGCACCATCTCATCGGCGGCCACTTCACCGGGTCGCTCGTGCGTCACACGTTCGAAGCGCTCGCTTTCAATGCCGGTCTGACGATGCACGTCACGGTGCTCGGCGGACGGGACCCGCACCACATCGCCGAAGCCGAGTACAAAGCGTTCGCGCGGGCCTTCCGGCAGGCGAAGGCGCTCGACCCCCTGGTCCACGGCATCCCCAGTACGAAGGGCGCCCTATGACCGACGCCACCGCAGGGCTCGAGGCCGGTACCCGCATCGAGGAGCGGCCTCTCGTGGCTGTGCTCGACTACGGGTCGGGCAATGTCCACTCCGCGGTGAAGGCCCTCGTCGCCGCGGGAGCCGATGCGCGGCTCACGGCCGATCGTGGCCTGATCCACGACGCCGCAGGTCTGGTCGTACCCGGCGTCGGAGCCTTCCGGGCCGTGATGGAGTCCCTGCGCGCCACGCGCGGCGACGAGATCATCGAACGTCGTCTCGCCGGAGGTCTGCCGGTGCTGGGCATCTGTGTCGGCATGCAGGTGATGTTCGAGCACGGTGTGGAACGCGGTGACGACACCGAGGGGCTCGGCGAGTGGCCCGGCGCGGTCACCGAACTCGACGCGCCGGTGCTCCCGCACATGGGCTGGAACACGGTGCGGGTGGGCGAAGGCTCGACTCTTTTTCGCGGCCTGGAGCACGAACGGTTCTACTTCGTGCACTCCTACGCCGCCCAGCACTGGTCGCTCGAGGTCACGCGGCCGTTCCGTCAACCCGCCCTCACGTGGTGCGACTACGGCACGCCGTTCCTCGCCGCCGTCGAGAACGGACCGCTGTCGGCGACGCAGTTCCATCCCGAGAAGAGCGGCGAGGCCGGCATCCGGCTTCTCGCGAACTGGATCTCCTCGCTTCCGCAAGACCTCACCCGCACCCGGTAGTAGTCTCTCTGCTTGTGTGTCCTCGTGTCCGCGCATGGCGGGCACTGAACCCTTCCTGGAGCCATGAACGATTTCGCGTCGACCCCCGAACTGATCCTCCTGCCCGCCGTCGACGTCGCCGACGGCAAGGCGGTACGTCTGACGCAGGGTGAGGCCGGCACCGAGACCAGCTACGGCGATCCCGTCGACGCGGCGTTGGCTTGGGCGCGCGACGGCGCCCAGTGGATCCACCTCGTGGATCTGGATGCCGCCTTCGGACGCGGCAACAACGCCGCCGTGCTGCGCAAGGTCATCAAGCAGCTCAAGGGCGTGCAGGTGGAGCTGTCCGGAGGAATCCGCGACGATGCGACCTTGGAGGCCGCCCTCGAGTCGGGGGCGAGCCGCATCAACCTGGGCACCGCGGCGCTGGAGAACCCGGAGTGGGCGGCGGACGTCATCGGCCGCTACGGCGATGCGATCGCCGTCGGGCTCGACGTGCGCGGCACGACCCTGGCGGCCCGCGGCTGGACCCGCGACGGCGGCGACTTGTGGCAGGTGCTCCAGCGGCTCGAAGACGCCGGGTGCAGCCGTTACGTCGTCACCGACGTCACCAAGGACGGCACGCTGAAGGGCCCGAACCTCGAGCTGCTGCGCGAGGTCACCACCCGCACCGTCAAGCCGGTCGTCGCCTCGGGGGGCATCTCGAACCTCGACGACATCGCGGCCCTGCGCGAGCTCGTTCCGCTCGGCGTCGAAGGGGCCATCGTGGGTAAGGCACTCTATGCGGGGGCCTTCACCCTCGCCGAGGCGCTGGATGTCGCCGCAGGCTGAGAGTCCCGACGACGCCGCAGCCCACGCCTGCGCCGCGGATTCCGCAGGCGTCCCCTGGGAGGGGCGCTCCTTCGAGCCCAATCCGCACGCCGGCGACGACGGCTCTGCAGACGCTGCGCTGCTGTCGGCACTGCTGAGCTTCCGCCGGGGCGAGGGTGATGCTCGTGCGGTCGTCGACGCCTACCGCACGGCACGCCTGTTGATCCCGCTGGTCGCCGAGGCCGGCGATGTGGGCGTCGCCCCGTCCGGCCACACCGTCGACAAGACGCAGGAGCTGTCCATCGTGACGGTCGCCGCGCCCGACGGGCGGCGTGTGCTCCCCGTGTTCACGTCGGTGCGCACGATGGCGGCGTGGGATCCGAAGGCGCGACCGGTGCCGGCCGACGGCATCCGTACCGCCTTGGCCGCCGCTGCCGACGATACGGACCTGATCGTGATCGACCCGGCATCCGAGACCGAGTTCGTTCTGCGTCGCCCCGCGGTGTGGGCCCTCGGTCAAGGGCTGGCCTGGGAACCCGCGCACACCTCGCCGGAGGTCTATGCCGGGCTGCAGGACTCGATCGGCTCCGAGCTGGGCGTGCTCGACCTGTCGGTGGCGCCGGGGGATCCGCAGGCGCGTCTGCGCGGCCCGGAACTGATCGTCCGTCTGCAGCTCGTGGATGGGCTCGACCAGTCTCAGCTCGACGCCACCCTGCAGCGGCTGGCGGCACGGTGGGCCGCCGACGATCGCATTGCGGTGCTGGTCGACTCGCTCACGGTCAAGCTCGTCCGCGGCTGAGCGCCGCGCCGGGTCTCACGTGACGGGTCCGGTCCACTTCTCGCCCGGGCCCTTGCCGATCGGGTCGGGGATGACCGAGGCCTCGCGGAACGCGAGCTGCAGCGAGCGCAGTCCATCGCGCAGTGACCGCGCGTGCATGTCGCTGATCTCCGGCGCTCCGGCCGTGATCAGCCCCGCCAGGGCGTTGATCAGCTTGCGTGCCTCGTCGAGATCCAGCTGCGTCTCGGGATCGTCCGCGAGACCGGTCTTGACGGCGGCTGCGCTCATGAGATGCACCGCGGCCGTCGTGATGACCTCCACCGCCGGCACGTCGGCGATGTCGCGGGTGGCGGCGGCGGAGGCACGCTCCTGTTCCTCCCATCGGGCGAGCCGTTCGGCCTCGTGACGGTCGGGGGAGGAAGGAATCGTGTCCACGTGCTGCTCTCTGCTAGACTGTGCGGGCGCCGGAGTGTTCTGCTCCGGAACGAAAGAGGATCACATCCCACCCGCGCTTGCCGCTCCAGGCTACCGGGTCACGCGCTCCGCCTCGTCCGTCGAGGTTGTCGTACCGAGCAATCGGTGCGGGTGAGGGTGCAGGAACGAAGCCGACGTGCGCGTCGTGCGGGGTGGACGTGACGATCTTCCGCCCGAGACACATCCCTGTGTCCGGTGGCACCCACCCGTACGACTAAGGAGTTCCGCATCAGCGATCCCCGCACCAATGACCGCATTCGCGTTCCCGAGGTCCGCCTCGTCGGACCCGCGGGTGAGCAGGTCGGCGTCGTCCGCATCGAGGTCGCTCTGCGCCTCGCTCAGGAGGCAGATCTCGACCTCGTCGAGGTCGCCCCCAACTCGAAGCCGCCCGTGGTCAAGATCATGGACTACGGCAAGTTCAAGTACGAGGCGGCGCAGAAGGCGAAGGAAGCGCGTCGCAATCAGGCGAACACGGTTCTCAAAGAGGTCCGTTTCCGACTGAAGATCGAAGCGCACGACTACACGACCAAGCTCAAGCGTGCCGAAGGCTTCCTGCAGGCCGGTGACAAGGTCAAGGCCATGATCCTCTTCCGAGGCCGCGAGCAGTCGCGTCCGGAGCAGGGTGTGCGGCTGCTGCGCAAGTTCGCCGAGGACGTCGCCGAGTACGGGACCGTCGAGTCGAACCCCACGATCGACGGACGCAACATGGTCATGGTCATCGCCCCGCACAAGAACAAGTCCGAGGTGAAAACCGAGCAGAACGCCCAGCGTGCTGCGAACAAGGAGGCGGCGCGCCAGGCGCGCGGAACCACGGGCGCCGAGCCCGAGGCCGCCCTCGCCGCCGAGCCCGCTCCCGCGGAGTAAGGCCGCCGGCCGGAGGCGCAGCCTCTCGGCCCCCAGAGCTCCCGCCCCGCGGGAACCACAACGAAGGATAGAGACATGCCGAAGCAGAAGACCCACTCGGGTGCCAAGAAGCGCTTCAAGGTCACCGGTAGCGGGAAGATCAAGAAGCAGCAGGCGAACCTCCGCCACAACTTCGAAGGCAAGCCCACCAAGCGCACGCGCCGCCTGTCGGCCGACAAGATCCTGGCTCCCGGCGACGCGAAGGTCGCCAAGAAGCTCCTCGGCATCTGAGCGCTGACGCAGACGAGAAAGTAGAAGAAAATGGCTAGAGTCAAGCGGGCCGTCAACGCCCACAAGAAGCGTCGCGTCATCCTCGAGCGCGCATCCGGTTACCGCGGGCAGCGTTCGCGCCTGTACCGCAAGGCCAAGGAGCAGGTCACCCACTCGCTGGTCTACGCGTACCGTGACCGCCGCAAGCGCAAGGGCGACTTCCGCCGCCTGTGGATCCAGCGCATCAACGCCGCGGCGCGTCAGAACGGCATCACCTACAACCGCTTCATCCAGGGCCTCGGCCTGGCGGGCGTGCAGGTCGACCGTCGCATGCTGGCCGAGCTGGCCGTCAACGAGCCGGCCACCTTCGCCTCGCTCGTCGAGACCGCGAAGAAGGCGCTGCCGGCGGACGTGAACGCGCCCAAGGCGTAATCACTGCCCACACAGCACGAGAAGGGGTGTCCTCCGAACGGGGGACGCCCCTTCTTCATTCCCTAGGATGAGATCGTGCTCGAAAATCCTCGTTCTCCCCGTGTGCGCGCCGTCGCCAAGCTGACCAAGCGCAGCGCCCGACAGGAGACCGGGCTGTTCCTGCTGGAGGGACCCCAGGCGGCCCGCGAGGCTCTCGCATTCCGCCCCGACACCCTCGTCGAGCTCTTCGCCACGCCCACGGCGATGGAGCGTCATCAGGACATCCGGGATGCGGCCGGAGACGCGGGCCTGGACATCGTGTTCACGACCGAGGCGGTGCTGGACGCGTTGGCCGACACGGTGACCCCGCAGGGGATCGTCGCCGTGGCGCGACAGTCGCCGACGTCGCTCAAAGACATCTTCGCCGCGTCGCCGACCCTTATCGCGATCTGCGAAGAGGTACGCGACCCCGGCAACCTCGGCACCATCATCCGCGCCGCCGACGCCGCCGGTGCCGATGCCGTCGTGCTGACCGGACGTACGGTCGATCCCTACAACCCCAAGGTCGTGCGCGCCACGACCGGCTCGCTGTTCCACGTTCCCGTCGCCGTCGCCGCGGAGCTGGCGGCCACCGTCGAACGGGCACACGGCGCAGGCCTGCGCATCGTCGCCGCGGACGTCGGGGGAGAGGACTTCCTCGCCCGTCGAGACGTGCTCGCCGCACCCACGGCCTGGCTGTTCGGCAACGAGGCGCGGGGTCTGGACGACGATGCGCTGGCGCTCGCCGACCTCTCCCTGCGACTGCCGATCTACGGTCGCGCCGAGTCTCTGAATCTCGCCACCGCGGCGAGCGTCTGCCTGTACGAGACGGCCTTCGCGCAGCGCGGCGATCGCTGACGCGAATTGTTCCGGGTCGGTGACGACTCGGTCAAGATCCTGTGTATAAGTTGGTCGCCTTCCACAGGATCTGCCTAGGCTGGCCCACATGTCTCATTCCAGTCCGGCTCCCGCGACGTCGAACATCACGGTCCGGCGGGGGGATCCCCTGGTCGTCGTCACCGGTGTCGAGAAGCACTACGGCGATTTCCATGCGCTGAAGAGCATCGATCTGACCGTCAACCGCGGCGAGGTCGTCGTCATCATCGGCCCATCCGGCTCGGGCAAATCCACGCTGTGTCGCACCATCAACCGTCTGGAGACGATCACCAGCGGCACCATCACGATCGACGGCAAGGAACTGCCGAAAGAGGGAAAGGCGCTCGCGGCTCTGCGTGCCGACGTGGGCATGGTGTTCCAGTCCTTCAACCTCTTCTCCCACCTCACGATCCTCGAGAACGTCACGCTCGGCCCCATCAAGGTCAAGAAGATGAAGAAGGCGGATGCCGAAGCCGAAGCCAAGGTGCTGCTGGAGCGCGTGGGCGTCGGGCATCAGGCATCCAAGCTGCCGGGACAGCTTTCCGGCGGTCAGCAGCAGCGTGTCGCGATCGCCCGGGCGCTGGCGATGAAGCCCAAGGTCATGCTGTTCGACGAGCCCACCAGCGCGCTCGACCCGGAGATGATCAACGAGGTGCTCGACGTCATGGTCGGCCTCGCCCAGGACGGCATGACGATGATCGTCGTCACGCACGAGATGGGTTTCGCGCGTAAAGCGGCCGATCGGGTGGTCTTCATGGCCGACGGCCAGATCGTCGAGCAGGCACGCCCCGACCAGTTCTTCACGGCCCCCACGAGCGACCGGGCGAAGGACTTCCTCTCCAAGCTCATCACGCACTGAAGAAGACGTCCGCGCCTCGCACCGGCGCGGTCAACGAGAGATGGATACGAAACAGGAGGATCACATGCTGAAGAAGAATCGGATCGTCGGCGCTTTCGCCGGACTGGCCGTCGCGGCCCTCGCCCTGACGGCGTGCAACAGTGGAACCCCGGGCGCGGAGCCCGGAGCGACCGGCGGGGCCAGCGGCGCGGCCGAGACCCCGTGGACCGTCGCGACCGACGTCACGATCGAGGGCAGCCCGACGTTCGACAAGATCAAGAGCGCGGGAACCGTCACCGTCGGCGTCAAGGAGGACCAGCCCGGCTTGGGCTACCTGGACCCCGTGACCAACACGCGCAGCGGCTTCGACGTCGACATCGCACGCTGGATTGCCGCTTCCCTCGGAATCGCCGAGGACAAGATCCAGTTCCAGCCGATCGCCTCGGCCAACCGCGAGCAGGCGATCGTGAACGGCGACATCGACTACTACGTCGGGACCTACTCGATCACCGACAAGCGCAAGCAGCAGATCTCGTTCGCCGGGCCGTACTTCATCACCGGACAGGGCCTGCTCGTCGCGGCGGACAACGACAAGATCACGGGCAAGGACTCGCTGACGGCCGACGAGACCGTCTGCTCGGCGACGGGTTCGACCTCGATCCAGCGGATCAAGGAGCAGACCCCCGCCAAGACCAAGGAGTACGACCAGTACTCGGCTTGCGTCGAGGACCTCAAGAACGGTCAGGTGGATGCCGTCACGACTGACGAGGCGATCCTCATCGGCTACGCCGCGCAGAGCCCCGACCAGCTGAAGGTCGTGGGCGAGCCGTTCAGCGAGGAGCGCTACGGCGTCGGCATCGCGAAGGGCGACACCGCGCTGCAGACGTTCATCAACACGATGTTCACCGACGGCGGGTCGACCTGGCAGGCCATCTTCGACAAGAACCTGGGTGCGTCCGGCGTGAAGGCCACCCAGCCGAAGGTCGACGCGGCGGGCTGATACCCGTGCCGGCGGCAGCAGCGCAGACGACGCTGCCGCCGGCATCCCGGCCGGCAGAGGCGACGACGCGGGCAACGACAACGCAGACAACGACGGAAGGCGGCGCGGTGGAGGTCATCACCGACAACCTCGATCTCTGGGGCGAAGCCCTCACGGGCACCCTGGTGCTGTTCTTCGGCGGCGGCCTGCTCGCCCTCGTGCTCGGCTTCATCGTCGGCGCCATGCGCGTCTCGCCGATTCCGGCCGCCCGCGCCGTCGGCGCGGTCTACGTCAACTGGATCCGCAACACCCCGCTCACGCTCGTCATGTTCTTCTTCGCGTTCTGCCTGCCGATCCTGCTGCGCGAGCGCATCGACGCGATCCTGCTGGCCACGCTCGCCCTCGGGGTCTACACGGCGACCTACGTCGCCGAGACGCTGCGCTCGGGCATCAACACGGTACCGGTGGGGCAGGCCGAAGCGGCTCGCGCCCTCGGACTCACGTTCGGACAGGTGATGACGCTCGTCGTTCTGCCGCAGGCCACGCGCTCGGTCATCCCGCCGATGATGAGCGTGCTCATCGCGCTGCTGAAGAACACGACGGTGGCCGCGGGCTTCTCCGTCCTCAATCTCGGCTCGGTCCGCAGCAACCTCAGTGAGCGCGGCGAGAATCAGCTCGTGACGCTGCTGTGGGTCATGGTCATCTTCGTCGTCCTCGTCTTGCTGCTCGCGTGGCTGCAACGAGCGATGGAGCGCAGATGGAAGGTCGCACGATGAGCTCCGTCCTTTACGACGTCCCCGGGCCGAAGGCCGTCGCCCGCAACCGGATCCTCGGCGTGGCGACGATCGTCGTGATCCTTGCCCTCGTCGGATGGGTCGTGTGGCGGTTCGCGGTCACCGGGCAGTTCTCCGCCGACAAGTGGGAGATCTTCTCGTACGGAACGATCTGGCAGCGCCTGCTCGACGGTGCGGTGGCCACGCTCGCCGCCTTCGCCGCTGCGGCCGTGGGTGCGCTCGCCCTCGGGTTCATCCTCGCGATCGGACGGCTGTCCGACCGGGCCTGGATCCGCGTCCCCGTCGGCTGGGTGACCGAAGTCCTTCGCGCCATCCCGGTGCTCGTGTTCATGATGCTCCTCTATTACGGTCTGCCGGTCATCGGCATCCGGATGGAGCCCTATTGGGCCGTCGTCATCGCCCTCGTCGCCTACAACGGTTCCGTGCTCGCCGAGGTCATCCGCGCCGGGGTCGAGTCGCTGCCGCGCGGTCAGAGCGAGGCGGGATACGCGATCGGGCTGCGCAAGGCGGGAGTGCTCCGCCTCATCCTGTTGCCGCAGGCGATCCGCGCCATGATGCCGGTGATCGTCGCGCAGCTCGTCGTCACCCTGAAGGACACGGCGCTCGGCTTCATCATCACCTACCCCGAGCTCCTCTACGTCATCAAGCTCCTCGGATCGAACGCCGTGTACGGCTCCCCGCTCATCCAGACGGCGATCGTCGGCGGCTCGATCTACGTGGTGATGTGTCTCGCGCTCAGCTACGTCGCCTACCGCATCGAGCAGCGCACGAAGCGGCGCCAGCAGCAGCAGGTCGCCGAGGGCGGCGCACCGCACCATCCGATGGGGCCGGGCGGCACCGACACCGAGCTGATCGCCCTGCAAGCGCGCGCCGGGAAGCTCGACCCCGGAAACCCCGGACAGGTCTGAGCGTCGCACGGTGCGTCCGGGCGCCCCGCTGCGCCGCCGGTAGACTCGTCTCTTGTGTCTGACGCACCCGAGATCACCCCAGAGAACGTGGATGCCGCCGTCGCCGACGCCTTGGCGGCGATCGCGGCCGCCGGCTCGACCGCCGAGCTGAAGGCCGCGCGTGCCGCCCACGCCGGTGAGGGGTCGCCCCTCGCCCAGCTCAACGCCCAGCTGCGTCACGTGCCGAACGAGGAGAAGGCCGCGTTCGGCAAGCTCGTCGGTCAGGCGCGCGGCCGTGTGACGCAGGCCCTGGTCGCCCGCGAGGAGGAGCTCGCGGCCGCGGAGACCGCCGCGAAGCTCGAGGCCGAGCGGGTCGACATCACGGCCATCGCACCGCGGGGGCGCGTGGGGGCACGGCATCCGGTGTCCCTCCTCCAGGAGGAGATCGCGGACCTCTTCGTCGGCATGGGGTGGGAGATCGCCGAAGGTCCCGAACTCGAGCACGAGTGGTACAACTTCGACGGCCTCAACTTCGACATCGACCACCCGGCGCGTCAGCTGCAGGACACCTTCTTCGTCGACCCGGTCGAGCGGCACCTCCTGCTGCGCACGCAGACGAGCCCCGTGCAGATGCGGTCGATGCTGGAGCGCGACCTGCCGATCTACGTGCTCTCGCCGGGCCGCGTCTACCGCACCGACGAGTTCGACCCGACTCATCTGCCCGCCTTCCACCAGTTCGAGGGCCTCGTCGTCGACAAGGGCATCACCATGGCGAACCTGAAGGGCACGCTGGACCACGCGGCCAAGGTGCTGTTCGGCGCCGAGGCGAAGACGCGCTTTCGCACCAACTACTTCCCGTTCACCGAGCCGTCCGCCGAGCTGGATCTCTGGCACCCGACCTTCAAGGGCGGGGCGCGCTGGATCGAATGGGGCGGGTGCGGCATGGTCAACCCGAACGTGCTGCGCGCCGCCGGGATCGACCCCGAGGTGTACTCGGGGTTCGCGTTCGGAATGGGCATCGAGCGCACGCTCATGTTCCGCTCCGACGTGCAGGACATGCGCGACATGGCCGAAGGCGATGTCCGCTTCAGTGAGCAGTTCGGAATGGTGGTCTGATGCGCGTCCCTCTGTCGTGGCTGCGTGAGTACGTCGAGCTTCCCGAGAACGTCACGACCGACGACGTCTTCGCGGCCCTCGTATCGGTGGGGTTCGAGGAGGAGGAGGCGATCGGCTTCGACATCAGCGGGCCGGTGGTCGTCGGCCAGGTGCTCTCGTTCGAGGCCGAGCCGCAGTCCAACGGCAAGACGATCCGCTGGTGCCAGGTCGACGTCGGCGGGGCCAACGGGGGAGTCCGCGGGATCGTCTGCGGCGCCTCGAACTTCGTCGAAGGCGACAAGGTCGTCGTGTCGCTGCCCGGCGCGGTCCTTCCGGGGCCGTTCCCGATCTCCGCACGCAAGACCTACGGGCACGTCTCGGACGGCATGATCGCCTCAGCGCGCGAGCTCGGGCTGGGTGACGAGCACAACGGCATCCTGCGTCTCGCCGAGCTGGGACTCGACCCGGAGGTCGGGACCGATGCGATCGCCCTGCTCGGCCTCGACGACGTCGCCGTCGACGTCAACGTCACTCCGGATCGCGGCTACGCACTGTCGATCCGCGGCATCGCACGCGAGTACTCGCACGCGACCGGCGCCGCGTTCTCCGATCCCGCGGACCACGAGTGGGACGACGTCCAGCCCGGCAGCGGCTTCCCCGTGGTCGTCGATGACCGGGCGCCGGTTCGCGGCCGGGTGGGTGCGAGCGAGTTCGTCGCGCGCGTCGTGCGCGGCGTCGATCCGTCCCGGCCCACGCCGCCGTGGATGGTCGCGAGGCTGACCCTCGCCGGCATCCGCTCCCTCGGCATCCTGATCGACATCACGAACTACGTCATGCTCGAGCTCGGCAACCCCACCCACGGCTACGACCTCGACCGCCTCCAGGGCGGCATCACGGTGCGTCGCGCCGCCGAGGGCGAGAAGCTCACGACGCTCGACGGCAAGGAGCGCACGCTCAGCGCCGAGGACCTGCTCATCACCGACGATTCCGGCCCGATCGGCCTCGCCGGCGTGATGGGCGGCGGCACGACGGAGATGACGGACGCCACGCGCAACGTCCTCGTCGAGGCGGCGATCTTCGATCCCACCACGATCGCCCGGACGGCCCGTCGCCACAAGCTGCCCTCGGAGGCCTCCCGCCGCTTCGAGCGCGGCGTCGACCCGCTGCTGCCGTTCGTGGCAGCCCGCCGCGTCGCCGACCTCATGGTCGAGCTTGCCGGCGGCACTCTCGATCCGGAGTTCGGCGGTGCGGTGTTCGGCGAGGTCGTCGTCGACGGCATCGAGCTGCCTCGGCCCTTCATCCCGGGCCTCATCGGCGTCGACTACACGGATGCCGAGATCATCGACGCGCTGGAGATGGTGGGCTGTGAGGTGACCGACGTCGACCAGGCGTTCGCCGAGGCCCTGGTGCTCGACGGGGAGGAGCCGGCGGACATCCCCGGTGGGGGATGGTTCGTCATCCCGCCGACGTGGCGTCCGGACCTCACCGACAAGTGGACGCTCGCCGAGGAGGTCGCGCGCATCCACGGGCTCGAGCGGATCCCGTCGGTGCTGCCGACTCCGCCCTCCGGTCGCGGCCTCACACCGCTGCAAAAAGGGCGACGTCGCGTGGCCAACGCGCTCGCCGCCGCCGGCTTCGTCGAGACTCCGTCCTTCCCGTTCTCCACGGCGGAGGCCAACGCGCTGCACGGGTCGGCGTCGGGGGACCCGCTGGCGTCCGTCAAGCTCGCGAACCCCCTCGACGGCCAGGCTCCGTATCTGCGCCGTTCGCTCGTCCCGGGGCTGCTTCAGGTCGCGCACCGCAACCAGGCGCGCGGCTTCGCCGATCTCGCGCTGTTCGAGACGGGGCTCGTGTTCACGCCCGAGGAGGGCGTCGTCTACGGCACCGACACCGTGCCGCCGCTGGCCGTGCGTCCGGACGACGAGACGCTCGCCGCTCTGAACACCGCGCTGCCGCCGCAGCCGCGCCACGTGGCCGTCCTGCTCACCGGCGACGTCGTGGCCAAGCAGCCCGGCCACAGCCCCGTCGCCGCCGACCTCTCGGACGTCCTCGGCGCCGTGCAGGCTATCGCGGCCGGCGCGGGCGTGCGGATCGAGGTCGCGCAGGGGCAGCGCGCCGCGCTCCACCCCGGCCGTGCGGGCATCCTGACGGTCGCCGGTCAGGAGGTCGGCTACGTCGGACAGGTGCTGCCGCAGGTGGCCGCCGACGCCGACCTGCACGGAGCCGTCTACGTCGCCGAGCTCGACCTCGACCTCATCCTGCGCCTCGCGGGTGCGCCCGACGTGGCGCCGTCGCTGTCGGGGTACCCGGCCGCGACGCAGGACGTCTCCCTCGTGGTCGCAGAAGACGTCGTCGCGGGAGATGTGGAGTCGGCACTGCGCGAGGGCGCGGGCGCGTTGCTGGAGGCCGTTCGCCTCGTCGACGACTACCGCGGCGGCGGGCTCGTCGAGGGCACCAAGAGCCTCACGTTCGCGCTGCGGTTCCGGGCACCGGACCGCACGCTCACCGCTGCCGAAGCCACGGAGGCCAAGCTGGCCGGCGTGGCTTCGGCCGCCGAGCGTTTCGGGGCGAGCATCCGGGAGTAGTGCGGCCTCGGGGTCCGTTCACCGCGACCCCCAATGCCAGGCGGGAACGTCCATGAACCCTTGGCCGACGACGGCCGTGCCGTTCTGATCCTTGCGCAACTCGACGCGAGCCGTCGCCGGGAGTGCCTCGACCAGCTCCCGCGCGTGCGAGACGACGAGCACCTGCGTGTGCTGGGCGGCATGCTGGATCAGCCGGGCGAGGGGTGCGAGCAGCGACACATGCAGGCTCGCCTCCGGCTCGTTGAGCACCAGCAGCGGCGCGGGCCGCGCCGGCAGGAGGGCCGTGCACAACAGGAGATAGCGCAGCGTTCCGTCCGACAGTTCCGCCGCCTCCAGCGGGCGGAGCAGGCCGCTCTGGTGCAGGACCAGACGGAACAGGCCCTCGTTCGCCTGGACCTCCACGCGGGACCCCGGGAAGGCGTCGCGGACGGCCCGGTCCAGGGCGTCGCCGTGGCCGGCATCCACGATCGTAGCCCACGTGGCCGCCAGCGTCGCCCCGTCGTGCGACAGCGTCTGGGTGCGCGTCCCGACCTGCGGCCGGCGCGCGGGAGCCTCGGCATCCACGCGGAAATGGTCGTAGAACCGCCACCCGCCCATCGTGCGCCGCAGCGCCAGCAGCTCGGGCGCGGTATCGCCGTCGGCCAGGTCGGTCACGATGCTCTCGTAGGGCGCGAGACGCTGGTCGAGCTCGGTCCATCCGCCCTCGCGCACACGTGTGCTCTGTCGCCGCCGATCGATCAGCAGCGCCGCGGGTTTGGCCACCGGACCGGCGAAGACCTGCTCGCGCTTGATCTCCGGGTCGCGGGCGAACGGGTTGGCGACGGAAGGGTCGGACTGCGGGATGCCGAGGTCGATGAGGTAGCCGAGCTCGTCGGAGGAGAACCCCAGCCTGAGGGCGATCGGGCCACGGCGCACCGTGCCCTGAGTGCCGCCGTTCTCCGGACCCGCCCACAGGACGGACGGCAGTCCTCCCTCGCGCGCCACGGCACCGATCACCTCGCCACGCGCTGCGGCGGCGAGAAGGCGCAGTGCGCGGTAGAGGTTGGACTTTCCCGACCCGTTGGGGCCGGTGACCACGGTGAGCCCGCCCAGAGGCACCACGACATCCCGGAGGGAGCGGTAACCGGCGACGGCGAGGGTCTGCAGCATGCGGTCATCGTGCCGGAGCCTTCCGACACCCCGCAGAGGT
>NZ_MKRU01000008.1:0-981 GCF_001897985.1 Microbacterium sp. 69-7
ATCATCGTCGCGGTCGAACTGCGCCGTGGCGAACCAGTCCTGACGGGCAAGCTCGAGGGAGTCGGAGATTCCGAGCCGTCGCTGCTCCGGAGAATCGACGAAGAACAGGCCGCCGAACGACCAGAACGCCTGGCCGCCGAGGTTGGCGCGTGGTTCCTGGTCGACGATGATCACGCGCCGCCCGGCGGCGGCCGCTTCCGTCGCGGCCACGAGCCCGGCAAGGCCCCACCCGATCACGAGCACGTCCGCCTCGTGATGCTGTGACTTTGCGATCATCGACTCCTTCGTCGTGGTCCCGTGCCGGAGGGGGAGCGTCAGCTCGTCGGATCCGAGGGATGAAGCGGTAGCGAGGATGCCGTGGGGGTCCGTTCGGGACCGATCCCACTCGGCTCGAATGTGTTCACCATGGCATGCGCGGCGCGCTGGAGGTAGTCCCAGAGTGTGGCTTCGTGCAGCGGAGACAGCTCAAGCTCGTCGACGGCACGGCGCATGTGCGTCAACCATCGATCCCGCGCGTCCGGATTGACGTGGAAAGGCATGTGCCGCATGCGCAGACGTGGATGCCCGCGTCGTTCGCTGTACGTCGTCGGTCCGCCCCAGTACTGCTCGAGGAAGAGGGTGAGCCGCTCGGCGGCGGGGCCCAGGTCGTCCTCGGGATACATCGGTTTGAGCACGTCGTCGGCGGCCACGCCGCGGTAGAAGGCATCCACGAGCCGCACGAAGGTCTCGTGCCCGCCGACCTGCGCATAGAACGTCTCCGCGTCGTCGTTCACGAACTCTCCTCATCCGTCTTCTTCGGTGTCATCGTCGAGCCGTCCGGGGACGTCGCGGCATCCGCCCCGCCGGAGGCCGTCGGCGCGGGGGCCGCCTTTCCGCCGCGCTTGGGCTTCCAGATGCCCTTGCCGTCCGCCGTCGCGACGGGTGTCGGCCGCGTGCGCGGCGGGTTGGCGCCGCGCACGCGCTGGGCGCCCTCGAGGCCGG
>NZ_MKRU01000008.1:1050-27041 GCF_001897985.1 Microbacterium sp. 69-7
TCAGTTCCCGGGCGACATCGTCCTTCGCGTTGGCACGCGTCTTCATGACGAGACGGATGACGAGCGCGTCCCCCGTGATCGACTCCAGGCCCCACACCTCGGGCTGCTCGATCACGCGGGTGCGCCACTTCGGATCCTTCGCGAGGTTCTTCGCCGTGGCGAGCATGGTCTTCTCGACCTGATCGATCTCGACGTCGACCGGCAGAGCGAGGTCGATGATCACACGAGACCATCCCTGGGACATGTTGCCGATGCGGGTGATCTCGCCGTTGCGTACGTACCAGAGTGTCCCGTTGACGTCCCGGACGTGCGTGATGCGGACGCTGACGTACTCCACGATGCCGGTGGCCAGACCCAGATCGACGACGTCGCCGATGCCGACCTGATCCTCGGCGACGATGAAGATGCCGTTGAGCACATCCTTGACGATGTTCTGCGCACCGAAGCCGAGGCCGGCGCCGATCGCCGCCGACAGCAGCGCGAAGGAGCCGAGCGCGCTGGGAGCGAGCACGTTGAAGGTCAGCAGGATGGCGATGGTGACGATCGCGACGTTGACGATGTTCTGCAGGATCGACCCGAGCGTGCGGGTGCGCTGCACGAGCCGCATGGCGGCCAGCGGTGAGCGCTCCAACGCCTGCGTGTCATCGACGTTCGCCTTGCTCTTGGCGCCGGAGACGATCCGGTCGACGATCCTCCGGATGACCAGGCGCAGCACCCACGAGGCGATGAAGGCACCGACGATGATGCCCGCGATCGTGAGGAGGTTCACCCCGGCCTCGCCCAGCCAGGTGAGGATCGCCGTCCACACCCCGGGGTCGATCACGGGGGCCGTCGCTCCGCCGCCGGAGTCAGAGAAGTACCGCATCTCCTCGATCCTAACGAGGCCGGCTCTGTCCGTTCTGGGAACCCGCGGGGGAGTCATCGGCCCACCCACCCCAATGGGCGATGATGACGGCCTGAATGCGATCTCGCGCACCCAGCTCGGCAAGCACGCGACCGACGTGGGTCTTCACGGTCGTCTCGCTGAGAAACAGCTCGCGCGCGATCTCGGCGTTCGTCAGCCCGCGCGCCAGCGCGAAGAACACGTCCTTCTCCCGAGGCGTGAGCTCGCCGCTGGCCCCGGCATCCAGAGCGCCGAAAGCGTACTCGTCGAGGTCAAACGTCGTGAGCACCAGCACCCGCGTCTCCGGCGCCTCGGCGACGACACGCGCCGTCGCCGCCACACCATCGAGTCGCGGCATGCGAACATCCATCAGCACGACGTGCGGTCAGAGCGCTGTGCACATCGCGACGGCATCGGCGCCGTCGACCGCCTCGCCCACCCCGGCGATGTCCGCCTCGGCGTCCAGTACCAGGCCGAAACCCAGCCGGATGAGCTGCTGGTCGTCGGCGATGACGACACGAATCGGGTCGGGCCCGTCGCCGCACGGGCGCGCGCCGCATCCTCCGTGGCCGTGGCGCCCTCGGCCAACGCGACCATCACCGTGAGCGAGTGCGCCACGACATCGTGCATCTCGCGAGCGATGCGCGCACGCTCGGCAGCGGCGGCGTGCTCCGCGTGCTGCGAGCGTTCGGCCCACAGCTGACCGGAAGTCTCCATCAGCGCCTCGACGTAACGGGCGCGGTTGCCGATGTTCACGCCCACGAGGCACCCGAGCAGGAGGCCCACCGCAAGAGCGGCGCACCCGTTGACCGCCGTCGACCACGGCAACGCCCCGAGCAGGACGGCGGTGCCCGCGGCCATCGCCGCCCCACCGACGACGATTCCCGACGCGATCCACGCGGCCGAGGGCCCCGCGTACACGGCGACGGCGTAGACGGCGACGGCCGTCGTCGCCGCCCCCACACCCGCACCGGATGACACGGCGAGAACGGCGCCCACCGCCGCGAGCGAAAACGGCACCAGTGGGAGACGGCGACGCCAGAGCATCGCCACGCACGCGAGGGTGAGCACGACGACGACGATGGGACGCACCCCCGTCCACAGCCGCGCGTCGCCGGCGAAATCGTCCCGTCCTGGGGCGGGAAACGTCACCAGGGCGGTGAGAAGAGCGACGATGACGTCGGTCAGGCGAGGATGGCGCGCCCAGAAGCGGCGGATCACGCCGGGTGGACGCGGAAGCCGTCATCTCCTCCAGCTCAGGCGTCCCGACCGCGCAGGCTCGCCCAGGCTCCGAGAAGCAGCGCGGCAGGCCATGCCGCGAGGGTCGCCACGCCTCGCAGCACGTCCTCGCCACCGGCGGTGGTCGCGGACTGCGCCCCCGACACCGGCAGATAGGCGCTGGCATCCACGATCCACTTCCAGCCCTCGCCGGCGAAGGAGAACATGCTGAGGACGATCGGCAGGACGAACAGCACGCCCACGGTCGCCGCGATCGCGCCGGCACCGTTGCGCACGATGAAGCCGAAGCCGAGACCGATCAGGGCGAACATCGCCATGGCGAAAACGCCCGCCAGCAGCGGGAACCACGACGTCTTGGGGTCGGACCAGTCGATCGCCGTCTTGAGGATCGGGGCCGTCGCCAGGGCGGCGATCGCGTACGTGATCGCCGTCGTCACGGCCAGCACCACGGCCACGACGAGAGCCTTGGCGACGAGCACCGCGCCACGGCGCGGCTCCGCGGTCAGGGTGGAGCGGATCATGCCCGTGGAGTACTCGCCGGTGATGGCGATCGCTCCCAGGATGCCGGCGACGAGCATCGTGAACTGCATCGGCATGACGATGACCATCACCGGTGCGAACCCCGCGTCGAAGCCGCGCAGCGCGGAAGCCATCAACAGCGAGATGCCGACGGACAGAGCGACGGTGATCGCGAGTGACCACCAGGTCGAGCGCAGCGACAGGAGCTTGAGCCACTCGCTGCGAACGACGCGGGGGAAGGTGAGGTGGTACGGCGAGCGGGGGGCATGCGTCGGCGAGGCGGTCGATGCCGTGGGGGCGGTCGCGGTGCTCATGCGATCTCCTTCGTCTTGTACTGGACGGCGCCTTCGGTGAGCGCCATGTAGGCCTCTTCGAGCGAACCGGTTCGTGGCGTGAGCTCGTGCAGGGGGATGCCGCGCTCAGCGGCGAGGTCGCCGATCGCGCGAGCGCTGACGCCTGCGACGAGCAGTCCTCCGTCGCCGGCATCGGTCACCGTGACGTCCGGCGAGCCGAGCGCTGCGGCGAGATCGGATGCGCGCGGGGTACGGACGAGCACCTCGTTGCGCGTCCATGCCCGCACCAGCTCGGGAAGGGGCGCGTCGGCGATCACGCGTCCGCGACCGAGGACGATCACGTGGTCGGCGGTCTGCGACATCTCACTCATCAGGTGGCTCGACAGCAGCACGGTGCGGCCTTCTCCCGCCAGATGACGCACGAGCTGACGCACCCACCGCACGCCTTCGGGGTCGAGGCCGTTGACCGGCTCGTCGAGAATCAGCGTCTGCGGGTCGCCGAGAAGCGCCGCCGCGATGCCGAGTCGCTGTCCCATGCCGAGGGAGAACTTCCCTGCGCGCTTGCCCGCGACAGCCTCGAGACCGGTGAGGGCGATGACCTCGTCGACGCGCGTGTTCGCGATGCCGTGGGTCGCCGCCATGGCACGCAGGTGCCCACGCGCCGAACGCCCCGTGTGCACGGCTTTCGCATCGAGCAGCACGCCGACCTCCGTGAGCGGTGAACGACTCTGCGTGTACCGGTGCCCACCGACGCTCACGCGGCCCGCCGACGGGGCGTCGAGCCCGACGATCATGCGCATGGTCGTCGACTTTCCGGCGCCATTGGGGCCGAGAAAGCCGGTCACCTGCCCGGGTCGCACCGTGAACGAGACGTCGTCGACGGCGGTGGTGCTTCCGTATCTCTTCGTGAGGTTCTCAGCAACAATCATGCTTCGACGCTACGGCGACAGCGGTCGGCACCACATCCTGCGAGAGGATGAGATCAGCCGCGCACCCTCGTCCGGACGAAGGATGCGCGGCTGAGCGTGGCGGGACGCGATCAGCTGTCGGCGTCGCGCTCCTGCACAGCGAGGGCGCGCTCGACGCCCGCGAGGTTCTCGTTCACGAGTCGGCGGAGGGCCGCCGGGGCCTCGGTGTGCGAGGCGAGCCACTGACGGGTCGCGTCGCGCAACGCCAGGGAGGCGAGCGGCGCGGGATACAGCCCCGTGATGAGGTAGTTCGCGATCTGGTAGGTCCGCGACTCCCACACCGGCAGCAGCATGTCGAAGTACGGCTGGACGAACGATTCCAGAGCCGCGATGCCGGCGGGGTGCACGAATCCGAGAGCGGCGGAGCGCACGACGGTGTTCGGCAGGTCGGCGCTGTCGACGAGTGACGCCCAGGCCGCACGCTTGGCCTCGACCGTGGGCAGGGCCGCTTTCGCCTGCGCCGCGAACTCTCCGCCCTTCGCCGTGTTGTCCGCGGCCAGCGCCGCATCGATCTGCTCGGACGAGACGACGCCGCCGGCTGCCAACGACACCAGCAGCGCCCACGAGAGGTCGGCGTCGATCTCGAGTTCAGGCAGCGTCAGCTCACCGTCGCGCAGAGCGCGCACCGTCTCCCACTGTGCGGCGGTCGCCGCTGCGGAGGCGAAGGCCGTGACGAACTGGAGCTGGCTGTCGCTGCCCGCCTCGGCGCCCTGAGCCAGCGCCCACAGGCCGTCGGCGACGCGCACCCGCGCAGCCTCGCGCTTGTCGGGGGCGACGTACGCGTTCGCCGCGAGCTGCAGCTGCGCGAGGGTGGTGCGCACCGTCGTGGACTCGGTTTCGGCGCCGATGTTGCGCAGGACCAGATCGATGTAATCGGATGCCGACGCCTCGGCATCCCGTGTCTGATCCCAGGCCGCGCCCCACACGAGTGAGCGCGCCAGCGGATCGCTGATACCGGCGAGGTGGTCGATCGCGGTGGTCAGCGAGCGCGGGTCGAGACGGATCTTCGCGTAGGCGAGGTCCTCGTCGTTCAGGAGGATGAGGTCGGGCTGACGCTCACCGACGAGTTCGGGCACCTCCGTGAGGTCGCCATCGACGTCGAGCTCGATGTGGCGTGTGCGCACCAGCGCCCCACCCTCGAGCGCGTAGAAGCCGACGCCGAGGCGATGCGGACGGATCGTCGGGTAATCGGCGGGCGCGGTCTGCACGATGGCGAACCGTGAGATGACGCCGTCATCGCCCACGCGCAGCTCGGGTGCCAGCGTGTTGACGCCTGCGGTCTCGAGCCACTTCTGCGACCAGCCCGACAGGTCGCGGCCGCTCGTGGCCTCGAGCTCGACCAGCAGGTCGGACAGCTCGGTGTTGCCGAACGCGTGCTTCTGGAAGTACTGACCGACGCCGGCGAAGAAGGCGTCGATGCCCACCCACGCCGCCAGCTGCTTCAGCACGGAACCACCCTTGGCGTAGGTGATGCCGTCGAAGTTGACCTGCACGTCTTCGAGGTCGTTGATCGTGGCGACGACCGGGTGCGTGGAGGGCAGCTGGTCCTGGCGGTACGCCCAGGTCTTCTCCATCGCGTTGAAGGTCGTCCACGCCTCGGTCCACTCGGTCGCCTCCGCGGTGGCGATCGTCGACGCCCACTCGGCGAAGGACTCGTTGAGCCAGAGGTCGTTCCACCACTTCATGGTCACCAGGTCGCCGAACCACATGTGCGCCAGCTCGTGCAGGATCGTGACGACGCGGCGCTCCTTGACGGCGTCGGTCACCTTGCTGCGGAAGACGTACGTCTCGGTGAACGTCACGGCCCCGGCGTTCTCCATCGCGCCGGCGTTGAACTCGGGGACGAAGAGCTGGTCATACTTGGCGAAGGGATAGGGGACGCCGAACTTCTCCTCGTAGTACGCGAACCCCTCACGCGTCTTGTCGAAGATGTACTCGGCATCCAGGTGCTGCCAGAGGCTCTTTCGGCCGTAGACACCGAGCGGGATGACGGCGCCCGAGGCGCTGGTCAGCTCGCTGAAGGTCGCTTCGTACGGGCCGGCGACGATGGCGGTGATGTAGGACGAGATCCGCGGGGTGGGCTCGAACGCCCAGATCGCGGCGCCGCCATCGCCGGCCACCGGCTCGGGCGTGGGGGAGTTGGAGATCACCTTCCATGCGGCGGGCGCCGTCACGGTGAAGCGGAACGTCGCCTTCAGATCGGGCTGCTCGAACACGGCGAACACGCGACGGGAGTCGGGAACCTCGAACTGCGAGTAGAGGTAGACCTCGCCGTCGACCGGGTCGACGAAGCGGTGCAGGCCCTCGCCGGTGTTGGTGTACACGCAGTCGGCGTCGACGATCAGCTCGTTCTGGGCGCGCAGACCCTCCAGCACGATGCGAGAGTCGCCGAAGGCGGATGCGTCCACGGGGGTGCCGTTGAGCGTGATCTCGCGGACGTCGCGGGCGATCAGGTCGATGAACGTCGACGCACCTTCGGTGGCGCCGAAACGCACGACCGTGCGTGAGCCGAACACCTCCGGGCCACGAGTGAGGTCGAGCGCGATGTCGTACGACTGCGTCTCGACGATGGCGCGGCGCTCCTGCGCCTCGATGCGGGTGAGGTTCTCTCCAGGCACTGCGGTACTCCCGTGGGTGAGGGGTGGGGTCTGAACCATCCGGCACTGCTGGCGCCGACGGCAACCCATCCAGCCTACGCGGTCGTCGTTTCACGCTGCACGTGGCTGCGGGCGTGTGCGATGGCGGAGGGGAGGTCGGTGAACAGGTGGTTGTGGTGGCGCAGAGCGGCGAGCACGCCCACCGTGCGGAACAGATCCTCGTGTCGGGGCTGCACGCCCTTGATGAGCACGGTGATGCCGCGGCGCTCCAGCGTCTGCGTGATCTCGCCGAGCATGTGCGCCCCCGTCGCATCGACCAGTTCCAGCTGACTCATCCGCATGATGACGACCGAGACGCCGCGAACCGCGTCGACTTCGGCCGACACCCGATCGGCGGACGTGAACGACAGTGGCCCGTCGAAGCGCAGGATCGCGATACGGTCGTCGCCCGGTTGCGTCTGTCCGCGCACGTCTTCGCGCCGCACCTGCGACGCCTGCGACATGCCGCGCAGCGCGAAGAAGCCCGCGAAGGCGACGCCGATCACGACCGCGACGATCAGATCGAACGAGACGGTGATGACCGCCGTGGCGACGAAGGCCACGGCATCCGCCCGCGTGGAACGCAGGATGGCGCGGACGGTGTCGAGATGCACCATCCGGACGGCCGTGACCATGAGCACGCCCGCGAGGGCTGCCAGCGGGATCTGCCCGACGGGGCCGGCGGCCACGAGCACGACCAGCAGCAGAACGACGGCATGCGTCACCGCGGCCAGGCGACTGCGCCCACCCGATCGCACGTTGACGGCGGTCCGTGCGATCGCGCCGGTCGCCGGCATCCCGCCGAACAGGGACGAACCGATCGATGCGAGCCCCTGCCCGATCAGCTCCCGATCCGGGTCATAGGTCCCCGTGTCACCCAAGCTCGCGGCGACGCGCGCCGACAGGAGCGACTCGATGGCGGCCAGCGCTGCGACCGTCGCAGCCGGGGCCGTCAGGGCCGCGAGGCTGGAGAGGTCGAGCGCCGGCGGCGCGGGAGCGGGCAGTGTGCCGGGGAGGGCACCGATCCGGGCCAACGGGGCGCCGACGACGAGGGCCGCGACGGCGACGACGACGATGCCGACCAGAGACCCGGGCACACTGCGGTGCAGCCGGGGCGCACCCCACATACATGCCGTGACGACGGCCACTGCTCCCAGCGCCCACGCGGCATACGCAGGGTCGAGAGTGGCGAAGGCCTGCACGGCCGCGACGATCGCGTTGGAGCTGTGCTCGCTCGCACCGGCGACGTGGGACGACACGAGCGCGGGGATCTGCTGGGCGAAGATGATCACCGCGATGCCGAGCGTGAACCCCTCGATGACGGGCCACGGGATGAAGGAGACGGCGCGCCCCAGCCGGAGCACGCCGGCAAGGACCACCAGGACGCCCGCCAGGAGCGTCACCACCACGACGGCGCCCGGGCCGTGGCCGGCCACGATCGGAACCAGGACGACGACCATCGCCCCGGTGGGCCCGGACACCTGCACGTGCGAGCCGCCGAAGACCGCGGCGATCACGCCGGCCACGACGGCCGTCACCAGGCCCGCCTCCGCGCTGAGACCCGAGCTCACACCGAAACCCAGCGCCAGCGGGAGCGCGACGATGCCGACGGTCACGCCGGCGACGAGGTCACCGCGCCACGTGCGCCGCAGCCCCGCGTAGTCCCGACGCGAGGGCAGCAGGTTGCGGATCCGGACGTTCACGAGCGCGCCGCAGGCAGTGCGGGCAGGGACTGCGCATCGACGAGAAGCTCGCCATCCGCGCTCAGGATGCCGAGAAGCAGCTCACGAGCCGCGGTCAGCAGGTCCGCGACGCCGGGGTCGGCCAACCGGTAGTAGACGTGGCTGGCGCGACGCTCGGACTCGACGAGTCGGTGACGGCGCAGCACGGCGAGGTGCTGGGACAGATGCGAAGCCTCCAGGCCCGTTTCGGACTGGAGGTCCGCGACGCGGACCTCCTCAGCCCCTGCGAGCAGTTCGAGAAGACGGATGCGGAGGGGATGCGCCAGCCCCTTGAACAGGTTCGCCTTGACCTCGTAGAGGGGGCGCTGGCTCTGAGTGAATGGCATGATAAAGCCATCATATCGTCTCTTCGCGCGCCGCCGCAGGCGCCCCGGGGGCTCCCTAGGATGGGGGCATGCGCATCCACATCGCCACCGATCATGCGGGTCTCGAGTTCTCCACGCAGCTGCAGCACCACCTCGCGGGACAGGGCCACGACGTCGTGGACCATGGGCCGATCGAGTACGACCCGCTGGACGACTATCCCGCGTTCTGCATCCGTGCCGCCCAGGCCGTCGTGCGCGACCAAGCCGCAGGGATCGAGACGCTGGGCGTCGTGTTCGGCGGATCGGGTAACGGCGAGCAGATCGCCGCCAACAAGGTGCACGGTGTCCGGGCGGCGCTCGTGTGGAGCATCGCCACGGCCGAACTGGCTCGGGAGCACAACGATGCCAACGTGATCTCCATCGGCGCCCGTCAGCACACCGTCGATGAGGCGATCGCCTTCATCGACCGCTTCATCGCGACACCGTTCTCGGGCGAGGAGCGCCACGCGCGCCGCATCGCCCAGCTCGCCGCATTCGAGACGGACGGCACTCTGGTTCCCGACCCGCGGGCGGGGACGCCGGCGCCGGCCGGTGGCGAGTCCGTCGACGCGATGGATCCCGAAGCCGGCTGATGCCCGAAGGTCACTCCGTACACCGCATCGCGCGCCAGTTCGATCGGAACTTCGTCGGACGAGAGATCTCGGCATCCAGTCCGCAGGGCCGCTTCGCCGAGGGCGCCGCGGTCATCGACGGCCGCGAAGCGATCGAGGTGCGCGCTGTCGGCAAGCAGATGTTCCTCGCCTTCGACGGAGACGTCTGGCTCCGGGTGCACCTCGGCATGTACGGCGCGTGGGACTTCGCGGGCGAAATCGAGATCGATCCCACGATCGCCTCGGCCAACGGGCGCATGGGCCAGACCAATCAGCGCGGGACCGATCTGGACGCCGTCTACGACGCCGCGGGCGAGAACTCCCTGAGCTCGATCGGCGCGCCGCGCAAGACCCGCGTGCATGTGCGGATGAGTGAGCAGACGCGCGGCCTGGAAGGCGCCGACGACACCGAGTGGCCGCCACCGGTCGTCGGCCAGGTGCGGCTGCGACTGCTCACCGCCGTCACGTCTGCGGATCTGCGCGGCCCCACCGCCTGCGAGCTGCAGACGCCGGACGACGTGCAGGCGACGATCGCGAAACTCGGACCCGACCCTCTGGTCGATGATCTCGCCGAGGGGGAGGAGCGCTTCGTCGCGGCCGTCCGCCGCAAGGCGACGCCGATCGGCCTTCTGCTCATGGACCAGTCCGTCGTCAGCGGCATCGGCAACGTCTACCGCGCCGAGCTGCTGTACCGCGCCCTGCTCGACCCGCACACGCCCGGAAAGATGGTTCCCGAAGAGCTCGTCCGACAGCTCTGGCGCGATTGGACGCGCCTGCTCGTGATCGGAGTCGAGACGGGTCAGATGATGACCATGGACGACCTCGATCCCGAGGCCTACCGGCGCGCGATGGCGAGTCGCGATGATCGGCACTGGGTGTACCACCGCGCCGGGCTGCCCTGTCGCGTCTGCGGCACCGAGATCGTGCTCGAGGAGATGGCCGCCCGAAAGCTCTACTGGTGCCCGAACTGCCAGAAGTGAGGCATCGATGAGACAGAACCCGAGCTTCACCGTGACCGACGTCGCGGAGCTGTGTCGCATCCTCGACGAGAACCCCTGGATGACGCTCGTGAGCCACGGCCCTGACGGTCTGGTCGCCTCGCATTACGCCGTGCTCCTGGACGACCACGACGACCTCACGGTCGTCGGTCACGTCGGCAAGCCGGACGATGCGATCCACGGTCTGGGACAGCACGAGCTGCTGGTGATCGCCCAGGGGCCGCACGGGTACATCTCGCCGCAGTGGTACCTGCCGGGGCCGAACGTCCCGACCTGGAACTACGTTGCCGTGCACCTGTCCGGCATCCCCGAGATCCTCACCCCGGACGAGAATCTCCGTGTGTTGGAGCGGCTGGTGGCACGCTTCGAGAGCGCACTGCCCCAGCCGCGGCCGATGTGGCAGCCGCCCAACGACGAAGACTTCATCCGCCGACTGGAACGGGGCACGGTCGGCTTCCGCCTGACGCCCACGAAGGTGGTGGCCAAGCGCAAGCTGAGTCAGAACCGACCAGACGAGACCGTTGACGAGATCGTCGAACAGTTGGAAGCCGGCAGTCCCTACGCCGATCCACGGCTGGCGGGGGAGATGCGCCGCGCGCACGAGACGCTCCGGGCCGCGCGTGGTGCACAAGTCCGCCTGAACGGGCCGGGAGAGGCCTCACCTGCGCCGTCGACGCGTCCTGAGGAGGAGTTGTGAACGGGATGCCGCCGCGAGGCGCGACCGTCGACGTCATCGCCAACGCCCGCCTCACCGGTGCCGACCGGCTCGACCCGTTCGGTGACGACCCGGTCGACATCCACCTCGCCCAGGGGCGGATCGTCGACATCGCCCCGGTGCGCGCCCTTCCCCGACGCGGCGAGGTGCTCGACGCGGATGGCGGCTGGGTGATCCCGGGGCTCTGGGACCACCACGTGCACACCGTCCAGTGGGCGCTCGTCGCGCAGCGCGTGGCGCTGGGCGGAGTCAGATCGGCCGCAGAGGCCGCCGCTCAGATGGCCGGTGCGGCGCCGCTCGGCGACGGTCGACGTATCGGCACCGGCTTTCGCGATGCGCTGTGGCCCGACGAGATGACCGTCGCGGCTCTCGACGCGGCGACCGGCGATGTGCCCACGTACCTGATCAACGCCGACGTGCACAGCGTGTGGCTCAACACCGCGGCGTTGCGACGCGAGGGCTTCACGGCCGATGAGACCGGTGTGCTGCGGGAAGAACCCGCGTTCGAGATCTCCCGTCGACTGAACGCCGCCGATCCTCGCGTCGGCGACCGGCTGGTGACGGCGGCACTCGACGACGCCGCTGCGCGCGGGATCGTGGGCATCGTCGATCTCGACATGGCGTGGAATGCGGATGCGTGGCGCCGCCGCCTGGATGCCGGGTTCGACGCCGCCCGCGTCCGCTTCGGCATCTATCCGGCGCAGCTCGACCGCGCCCTGGCGGAGAGGCTGGCGTCGGGCGACGCGCTGGATCGGGCGGGGCTCGTCCGCGTCGGGCCGCTGAAGATCATCACCGACGGCTCGCTCGGCACCCGCACGGCAGCATGCTCGCACCCCTATCCCGGCGACCCCCACAACCACGGGCTGCTCACCGTGCCCCCGGAAACGCTCGCGGAGCTGATGACCCGCGCCACAGGGGGAGGGCTGGCGTGCGCCGTGCACGCCATCGGCGACGTCGCGAATTCGCACGCGCTCGACGCCTTCGCGACCACCGGTGCGACCGGCACCATCGAGCACGCACAGCTGGTCGCCCACGTCGACATCCCCCGCTTCGCGCGCCTCGGCGTCGGTGCCAGCGTGCAGCCGGAGCACGCGATCGATGACCGCGACATGACCGACACGATCTGGGCGACGCAGACCGGCATCCCGTACGCGCTGCGTTCGCTGGCGGCATCCGGCGCCAACCTCTTCTTCGGATCCGATGCGCCTGTCGCCCCGCTGGATCCGTGGGCAGCGATGGCTGCCGCCGTGTTCCGGACCCGCGACGGGCGCCCGGCCTGGCGCCCCGAAGAGGGCGTGGATGCCGCGACCGCCCTCGCCGCCTCCACCGACGGCGGATCGCACACCGGCTCGGCCCTGTTCCCCGGCGACGTGGCCGATCTCGTCGTGGTCGACCGCGACCCGCTGAGCGCCGATGAGGCAAGCCTGCGCGCGACTGTCGCCCGGGCGACCACGATCGAGGGCCGTCTCACGCACGTGTCATGAGCCCCGACGAACAACGAACGCCCCGGGATCTCGTTCCGGGGCGTTCGTGTCGAGCTGTGATTACGCGGCGAGGTGGGCCGAGAGGAACCAGCGGTCCTTCTCGAGGCCGGCCTTGATGGCGATCGCGACGTCCTGGCTGGTGAGGTCGGTCTCGTCGAGTCCGTCGATCGCGGCCTGCACGTCGGAGATGACGGCATCCATGTCCGAGACGATGGCGACGATCTCGTCCTGCCACTGCGCGAAGCCAGCCGGCACCGAGGTCGCTCCGGTCTTCTCGGCGACCGTGGACACACGCGCGTCGACCGGCAGACCGAGGGCGACGATGCGCTCCGCTGCGAGGTCGGCGAAGCCCTGAGCGTTGCTGACGACCTGGTCGAGGAGCTCGTGGATCGCGATGAAGTTCGCGCCGCGCACGTTCCAGTGCGCCTGCTTGCCGTTGACGGCCAGGGCCTGCAGTCCGAGCACGACGGGCGTCAGGAACTGGGCGGTGCCGGCGGCCGCCTCGGGGCCGGCAGCGGTCGTGGAAATGTTCTGCGTCTTGGTCATGATCTCGTCTCCGTTCGTCGGGGTTCTCCCACGTTGATGACAACGCTACCGAGCGCCCTGCATTCCGCAAGGTAGAAAAGGCTGGGCTTACGGATGGGCCGTGAATATGCCGCCGCGACTATCGTCGGCCACATGACGATCGCCGAAGACGCCTCGATCCTGTCCATCCCGGCCGGTCGGCCGGTCGTACACGCGACCGCGTTCGTCGCCTCCGGCGCACGCCTGGTCGGCGACGTCACCCTCGAAGAGGGCGCAAGCGTCTGGTACAACGCCGTCGTCCGCGGCGACAGTGCTTCGATCACGCTGGGAGCCGGAAGCAACCTGCAGGACAACGTCTCGGTGCACGTGGATGCCGAGCACCCCGTGGTCATCGGGCGGGATGTGTCGGTGGGTCACAACGCCGTGGTGCACGGGTGCACGATCGGCGATGGCTCGCTGATCGGCATGGGCAGCGTGGTGCTGTCGGGTGCGGTCATCGGTTCGGGGTGCCTGATCGCCGGGGGAGCCGTCGTGCTCGAAGGGTCCGTCATCCCGGAGGGGTCGCTGGTTGCCGGCGTGCCCGCCAAAGTCCGCCGCGAGCTCACCAACGAGGAGAAGGCGGGGATCCTCCGCAACGCCCAGATTTACCGGGCGCACTCGACCGCGCACGCGACGGCATCCGACGGGCGCTGATGTTGCCGCGTTCGAGTTTCGTCGAGGAGTTGGCGCGGTTGCTGCCGGCTCCGGCCCCGGGCACGGCGTGCACCTTCATCGCCATCGACGGTGTGGACGGCGCCGGCAAGACCACGCTCGCGGACAACCTCGCGGAGATCATGCGACCGGCGAGAGCGGTCGTAAGGATCTCCATCGATGGGTTCCATCGGCCACGCGCAGCGCGACACGCGCGTGGTCGCGACTCACCCGAAGGCTTCTGGCTCGATTCCTACGACTACGCTGCCTTTTGGCGTGAGGTCGTCGTGCCGTTCCGCTCGGGGACGGGCACCTATCTAGCCGCGGTCCACGACGTCGACAGCGACGCGCTTGTGTCCGCTCCTCGGCTTCCGGTGATCGCCGGCGCAACGGTGATCACCGACGGAATCTTCCTCCACCGTGACGAGCTGCGCGACGTCTGGGATACGACTGTCTTTCTCGACGTCCCGGCCACGGAGTCAGTGCGGCGGCTCGCCCTCCGCGACGGCTCCTCGCCGGATCCCCTGCACACCAGTCAGCGACGGTATGTCGAGGGTCAACGTCTCTACCTCACGGCGTGCTCGCCTCGCGAGCGCGCATCGATCCTGGTCGACTACTCCGACATCGCTGCGGCGTCGATCGTTCGTGGATCCCGCGGTGCTGACCGGGTCGGGCCGCTGGCGTCGAGAAGGGCCAGTGCTCCGGATCAGTCATGTGGAGGGGATGACGGGAATCGAACCCGCACCATCAGTTTGGAAGACTGAGGCTCTACCATTGAGCTACATCCCCGAGGCCGCTTGCGAGCGGCATCCCGAAGAGTCTACAAGGTCTTGTCGGCTAGACTGACCAACGGCCGTTATTCGGCGCACGCGACCTGAAAAGGTGAGTGCGCGCCCGGGGCGTAGCTCAGCTTGGTAGAGCGCCCGCTTTGGGAGCGGGAGGCCGCAGGTTCAAATCCTGTCGCCCCGACACGAACGACCCCCAGACCTAAGAAACCACGGACGCGCACGTGTGCGTCCGGACACGAGGAGAACACAGGCATGGTCACCAGCACCGTCGAGAAGCTCAGCCCCACGCGGGTCAAGCTGCACATCACGGTCACCCCGGACGAGCTCAAGCCGAGCATCTCGCACGCGTACGAGCACATCGCCCAGGACATCCAGATCCCCGGTTTCCGCAAGGGCAAGGTTCCCGCCCCGATCATCGACCAGCGCGTCGGCCGCGGTGCCGTCATCGAGCACGCGGTCAGCGAGGGACTGGATGCCTTCTACCGCGAAGCCGTCACCGCCAACGAGGTGCGCATCGTCGGCCGTCCGTCGGCCGAGGTCATCGAATGGCCCAGCGACAAGGACTTCTCCGGTGACCTCAAGGTCGAGGTCGAGGTGGACGTGCGTCCCGAGTTCGATCTGCCGGCCCTCGACGACGTCACCGTCGAGATCGACGCCGTCGAGACCGACGCGGCCGCCGTCGATGCGGAGCTCGACCGCCTGCGCGGCCGTTTCGGCACGCTGGTGACCGTCGACCGTCCCGCAGCCAAGGGCGACTTCGTCGAGCTGAACCTCGTCGCAACGATCGACGGCGCGGAGATCGACCGCGCAGAGGGCGTGTCGTACGAGGTCGGCTCGGGCGAGCTGCTCGAGGGCATCGACGAGGCCGTCGAGTCGCTCACCGCCGGTGAGGACACGACGTTCCGCAGCTCCCTCGTCGGCGGCGACCACGCCGGCCAGGAGGCGGAGGTCTCGGTGACCGTCACCGCCGTCAAGGAGCGCGAGCTGCCCGAGGCCGACGACGACTTCGCGCAGATGGCCAGCGAGTTCGACACCATCGCAGAGCTGCGCGAGAGCCTCGCCGAGCGCGTCTCGGAGCAGTCGGTGTACCTCCAGGGCGCTGCGGCGCGCGACAAGCTCATCGAGGCGCTGCTCGCCAAGGTCGAGATCCCGGTGCCGGCGCAGCTGGTCGAGGACGAGGTGCACACGCACCTCGAGGGCGAGGGCCGCCTGGAGGACGACGAGCACCGTGCCGAGGTCACCGAGGCCAGCGAGAAGCAGTTCCGCACGCAGATGATCCTCGACAAGCTTGCCGAGGCGCACGACGTGCAGGTCTCGCAGGAGGAGCTGACGCAGTACCTCATCCAGTCGGCCGCGCAGTACGGTATGGCTCCCCAGGAGTTCGTCGACGCTCTTCAGCAGGGTGGGCAGCTGCCCGCCATGGTCGGCGAGGTCGCCCGCAACAAGGCGCTCGCGATCGCCCTCGGCAAGGTGTCGGTCGTCGACACCAACGGCAAGGCGGTCGATCTGACCGGCTTCGTCGTCGAGGATGAGGCCGACGCCGAGGCCGAGGTCGTCGCGGAGGCGGAGGAGATCGCCGACGAGGCTGCCGCCGCAGAGGCGAAGCCGGCCAAGAAGGCACCGGCGCGCAAGCCCGCCGCCAAGAAGGCCGACACGGATGCCGCCGAGGAGCCGGCCGCGAAGAAGCCCGCCGCCAAGAAGCCCGCTGCCAAGAAGGCGCCGGCGAAGAAGGCCGACGCGGAGTAAGTCCACGGGGACGCGTCCCCACGAAGGGTCGGATGCTGCGGCAACCGGCCCTTCGTCGTTCCCGCTCGTGACACCTGCGACACGAGGCTCCGCCGACGGCGAACACGGGCGAGGCGGCGTGCCTGCCCAGATAGATTCAATGGCGTACGGAAACCCGGAATCAGGAGTATCCATGGCTGAACCACTTGTCGCTACGAGCGTCTTCGACAGGCTGCTGAGAGACCGCATCATCTGGCTGGGGTCGGAGGTGCGCGACGAGAACGCGAACGAGATCTGCGCCAAGATCCTGCTCCTCGCGGCCGAGGACAGCGAGAAGGACATCTACCTCTACATCAACTCGCCCGGCGGCTCGATCACCGCCGGCATGGCGATCTACGACACCATGCAGTTCGTGCCGAACGACATCGTCACGGTCGGTATCGGCATGGCCGCGTCGATGGGCCAGCTGCTGCTGACCGCGGGCACGAAGGGCAAGCGCTACATCACGCCCAACGCGCGCGTGCTGCTGCACCAGCCGCACGGCGGTTTCGGCGGCACGGCGAGCGACATCCAGACGCAGGCGCAGCTCATCCTCGACATGAAGAAGCGCCTGGCGGAGATCACTGCCGCCCAGACCGGCAAGTCCGTGGAGCAGATCAACGCCGACGGCGACCGGGATCGCTGGTTCTCCGCCGAGGAGGCCCTGGCGTACGGCTTCGTCGACCACATCCGCGAGTCGGCCACCGATGTCATCGGCGGCGGCGGCACCAAGAACTGAAGGAACCGAGAATGAACATGCCCACCGCCGGCATCCCGCAGGGCTTCCAGATGCCCTCCAGCCGCTACATCCTGCCGCAGTTCGAAGAGCGCACCGCCTACGGCTACAAGCGCCAGGACCCGTACAACAAGCTGTTCGAGGATCGGATCATCTTCCTCGGCGTCCAGGTCGACGACGCATCTGCGGACGACGTCATGGCGCAGCTGCTCGTGCTCGAGTCGCAGGATCCCGACCGCGACATCATCATGTACATCAACTCGCCGGGCGGCTCCTTCACCGCGATGACGGCCATCTACGACACGATGCAGTTCGTGTCTCCGGAGATCCAGACGGTCGTGCTCGGCCAGGCGGCCTCTGCCGCGTCCGTGCTGCTCGCCGCCGGAGCCCCGGGCAAGCGTCTGGCGTTGCCCAATGCCCGCATCCTGATGCATCAGCCCGCCGTCGGCGAGTCGGGACACGGTCAGGCATCGGACATCGAGATCCAGGCCGCCGAGATCATGCGCATGCGCACGTGGCTGGAGGAGACGATGGCGCGCCACACCAACCGCACGCAGGAGCAGGTACACAAGGACATCGACCGCGACAAGATCCTTTCGGCCTCCGAAGCGCTCGAGTACGGCGTCGTCGACCAGGTGCTGACCTCGCGCAAGCGCGTTCCGGCTGCGCTCACCTCCTGACCGGACACCACCCGACACAGGCCCCGCCGTCACTTCGACCGCGGGGCCTCGTCAGGTGCGCAGAGTTTCACAACCGTGTCGCAATCCGGCGAGATGTCGGTCGCAGCGGTTAGGCTCGAAGCGCATCCCTGAGAGGTCTCTGGAGGAGGAGCATCATGGCTCGCATCGGTGAGAGCGCCGACCTGTTCAAATGCTCCTTCTGCGGCAAGAGCCAGAAGCAGGTGCAGCAGTTGATCGCCGGCCCCGGCGTGTACATCTGCGACGAGTGCGTCGAACTCTGCAACGAGATCATCGAAGAGCGCATGGCGGAGTCCGCCGACGGTGTCGTCAGCGACTTCGACCTCCCGAAGCCTCGCGAGATCTTCTCCTTCCTGGAGGAGTACGTCGTCGGTCAGGAGCCGGCGAAGAGGGCTCTCGCCGTGGCCGTGTACAACCATTACAAGCGGGTCCGCGCCCACGGGACCCTGCAGTCGGCCGAGCAGCGCGCCGACGAGGTGGAGATCGCGAAGAGCAACATCCTGCTGCTCGGCCCCACCGGGTGCGGGAAGACCTATCTCGCCCAGACGCTCGCCAAGCGACTGAACGTGCCCTTCGCCGTTGCGGATGCGACCGCACTGACCGAGGCCGGCTACGTCGGCGAAGACGTCGAGAACATCCTCCTGAAGCTCTTGCAGGCCGCCGATTTCGATGTCAAGCGCGCCGAGACCGGCATCATCTACATCGACGAGGTCGACAAGATCGCCCGTAAGGCCGAGAACCCGTCGATCACGCGCGACGTGTCCGGAGAGGGCGTCCAGCAGGCGCTGCTGAAGATCCTGGAGGGAACGGTCGCCTCCGTGCCGCCGCAGGGCGGCCGCAAGCACCCGCACCAGGAGTTCATCCAGATCGACACCACCAACGTGCTGTTCATCGTCGCGGGCGCCTTCGCGGGCCTCGAGGACATCATCTCCGCGCGTGTCGGCAAGCACGGCATCGGTTTTGGTGCACCACTGCATCGCAAGTCCGAGGACCTCAACCTCTTCGGCGAGGTCCAGCCCGAAGACCTCCACAAGTTCGGCCTGATCCCCGAGTTCATCGGCCGCCTGCCCGTGGTGACGTCCGTCGCGCCGCTCGACCAGGCGGCACTCATCGAGATCCTCACCGGACCGAAGAATGCGTTCGTGAAGCAGTATCAGCGCATGTTCGAACTCGACGGCGCAGAGCTGGAGTTCGAGGACGACGCCCTGCGCGCGATCGCCGACCTCGCCGTCGCCCGCAAGACCGGTGCCCGTGGACTTCGCGCGATTCTCGAGGACGTTCTCGGTCCGATCATGTTCGAGATCCCCTCTACCGAGGACGTCGCGAAGGTCATCGTGACGCGGGCGTCCGTCACCGAAGGAGCTCCGCCGACCCTCGTGCTGGAGCACAAGCGCAAGAGCGCCTGACGCGGTGTCCGCGCCGTACACGTCACGCGAGCAGCCCTCCAAGGCCGTTCGCGTGCTCCGCGTCACCGTGGCGATCGTGATGGCCACCCTCATCTTCGTCGGTGTCGGAGCCGTCACCTTCATGCACGCCTTCGGCCCGCGCGACGGAGAATCGATCGCGCATGCGCGCGTCGACATGGCGGCACGCGAGCTGCAACGGCGGGTGAACCAGCCGGGCCCGGGTGTGGATGCACAGACTCTCGCCGCCGCCGAGTTCATCGGGACGGTCGGGGGAGCCGACGTCCACGCGTATTCGTGGCGCGGGTCGACGTCCGATCCCGACGGGGCCCGCATCGACGTCCGCCTGCGCGTGAGCGTCCAACCGCAACCGCCCCGCGAACTCTTCCAGCCCGGTGTCGCCGCAGGAAGCGCCACGGAGTGCTTCCGGTTCCACGTGCGGCAGGGTCGCTCGTCCTATCGGCCGATCGAATGCCCCGCCTCGATTCCATCCTCGACGCCGACCCTCCCCGCGTCCGCAGCCCCCTCGCCGTCAGCGACGCCCCTTCCGATTCCCTCGGCGACACCCTGAGCGAGGCAGCGGGAGGTAGCGCCATCGCACACCGCCTCCCGCGCGCTCGTCAGCTTCCGAGTCCTCGCCGCACCAGCAGAGGCGCGATGTCGGCATCCCGCCCGCGGAAGTCACGGTACGCCTCCAACGGGTCCTTCGAGCCGCCCACTCCGAGCACGCGGTCGCGGAAGCGATCGCCACCGGCGCGGGTCAAGCCCCCGTTCTCCGCGAACCACTCGACCGTGTCGGCGTCGAGCACTTCGCTCCAGATGTACGAGTAGTAGCCCGCGCTGTAGCCGCCCGAGAACACGTGAGCGAAGTAGGTGGACGAGTACCGCGTCGGCACGACCGGATTGTGCAGACCGATGTCCGCCAGCGCCGCTGCCTCGAACGCGGCGACGTCCGTCACCGCATCGGCCTCCTTGACGTTCACGCCGTGCCATGCCTGGTCGAGCCACGCCGCGGCCAGGTACTCACTCGTGGCGAACCCCTGGTTGAAGGCTTCGGAGGCGTGCAGGCGGGCGACGACGTCGGCGGGCAACGGCTCGCCGGTGTCGATGTGCCGAGCGTACGAGGAGAGCACCTCCGGCCAGAGGATCCACATCTCGTTCACCTGACTCGGGAACTCCACGAAGTCGCGGAAGACCGCGGTGCCGGCGAAGTGCGGGAAGGTCACCGTCGCGAACAGACCGTGCAGCGCGTGCCCGAACTCGTGGAACATCGTCGTGACCTCGTCGAGCGTCAGGAGCGTCGGCTTGCCGGCGGCCGGCTTGGGCACGTTGAGGTTGTTCACGACGATCGAACGCGTACCGCGCAGGTGCGACTGCGTCACGATGGAGTTCATCCATGCCCCGCCGCGCTTGGTGTCGCGCGTGTAGAGGTCGAAGAGGAACAGGCCGAGCGCGGATCCGTCGGCGTTGTGCACTTCGAAGACGCGCACGTCGGGGTGGTAGGCGGGAAGATCGGGACGTTCGGTGAACGTGATGCCGTACAGCGAGGTCGCGGCGAAGAAGACCCCGTCGACGAGCACCCGCTCCGCCTCGAACCAGGGCCGCAGTGCCGTGCGATCCACGGCATACTCCGCTTCGCGCACACGCTCGGTATAGAACGCCCAGTCGTGCGCTTCGAGCGGGAACGGCTCGGGCTCAGCGTCCACCATCGCCTGCAGCGCCGCCTGCTCCGCACGCGCGTTGGCCGCCGCCGGTGCAGCGAGCTGCCGCAACAGCGCACGGACGGCCCCGGGAGAGCCGGCCGTCTCGTCGCTGGTCACGTAGGCGGCGTGGTTCTCGTATCCGAGGAGCGCAGCCCGCTGCGCACGCAGGCGCACGATCTGAGGCAGCACGTCGCGATTGTCGTTCGCGTTGCCGCGCGAGCCACGCGATCGCGAGGCCGCGAGCAGACGTCGGCGGCTCTCGCGGCGCGTGAGGCTCGACAGGTACGGATGCCCGGTGAAGAGCGTGAGCGTCACGACGTAGCGCCCCTCGAGTCCGCGGTCCGCGGCATTCTGCGCGGCGGCAGACAACTCACCGTCCGTCAGGCCGTCGAGCTCGTCCGCGGAGTCGAAGACGACGGCGAGGTCGTTCGTGTCCGCGAGCAGATTCTTCTCGAACGTCGTCGTGAGCACCGACAGCCGCTGGTTGAGATCCGTGAGCTGCTGCTTCTCGGCATCGTCGAGCCCCGCGCCGGCATGAGCCATCTCGCGGAATCGACGTTCGACCAGATAGCGCTCCTCTGCGCTCAGTGCATGTTCGTCGCGACTGTCGAAAACGGCCCGTACTCTCGCGAAGAGCGCGCCGTCCAATTGCACGGCATCGTGATGGGCGGCCATCAGCGGCGCGAGCGTCTCTTCGATCTCCTGGATCTCGGGCGACGCGTCGGCTGAGGAGACCGTGTAGAAGGTGCGCGCCACCTGGCCCAAGAGCTCTCCGGCGCGCTCCAACGCGACGATCGTGTTCTCGAACGTGGGGGCGGACTCGTCAGCGACGATGGCATCGATCTCGCTGCGGTGCCGCGCGAACCCCTCCATGAACGCGGGGAGATAGTGCGCCGGGGCGATCGACGAGTAGTCGGGGAGGCCGTAGGGCAGTGAAGAGGGTGCCAGCAGAGGATTGGAGTCGACGTCGATCATCCCTCCAGCGTAGGCCGGAAATCTCCAAAGATCTGGTTGCAAAGCATTCTTTGCAAGAGTAGCTTTGCATTATGATCCCCGATGATGCACCCGACGGATCCGTAACGGGACGCGCCGAAGAGCGCCGACTCGACGCCGGAGCGCTGCGCGCCCTCGCCCACCCGCTGCGGATCGAGATCTTCGACATCCTCAACCAGTACGGCCCGCAGACGGCCAGTTCCTTGGCGGCGATGACGGGGGAGTCGTCCGGGGCAACCAGCTACCACCTACGCGCACTCGCGAAGCACGACCTCATCCGAGAGCTCAGTGACCGCGGCACGGGACGCGAGCGCTGGTGGGAGCGGCCCCGCGGCGGCATCTCCTTCACCAACCCCGAGGCGATGAAGACGCCCGCCGGCAAGGCGTCCACGCAGCTCGTCATGAGCGAGTTCCTCACGCGGCGTCACCAGCAGTTGATGCGCTACGTGACCGAGAGCTTGGCCTCTCCCGGCGGCCTCGACGAAGCCAACGCGATGGTCGCGACCTCGACGTTGCGACTCACTCCGGCGCAGACGGAGGCGCTCATCACCGAGATGCACGAGCTCGTGCTGCGCTACGGCGACCTCTACCGCGATCAGACCGGCGCGGACCTCCAGCCCATCAGCATCCGCACCGATGTTTTCCCGCTCCCCGAAGATGGACTCAGCTCATGACGACGCCCGCCACGCACGAGGATGCCGGGGCACCGGCATCCTCGCCGCTGCCACCCGTCCACCGGGCCCCGCCCGGGCGGGGTTTTCGCACGCTGTGGTCGGCGGCGGTCTTCAGCAACCTCGCCGACGGTGTCGGACGCACGGCGGTGCCCCTGATCGCCATCACGCTGAGCTCCGACCCGCTGGTGATCTCGGTGCTGTCGGCACTGGCGTTCGTGCCGTGGTTGATTTTCGGCTTGCCCGCGGGGCTGATCGTCGACCGCCTGGATCGGCGCTACGTCATGGCGTTGGCGAACGTGATCCGGGGAAGCGTGGCGCTGTGGCTCGCCATCCTCGGTGCCTCCGGCAGCCTGAGCCTCTGGCGCTGTTCGTCGGCACGCTGGTGTTCGGTCTGGGCGAGACGCTGTTCGACAACGCCACGAATGCGGTCATCCCCGGCGTGGTCGAGCGTGATCAGCTCGATCGCGCGAACGGGTGGATCCAGGCTGCTCAGGTGACCGTCGACAGTTTCATCGCCACCCCGATCTCCGGCATCCTGTTCGCCGCCTCACTCGCCCTGCCGCTCTGGATCGGTTCGGCGGGGTACCTTGTCCCGGTCGTCCTCGCTCTGCTGCTTCCCCTTCCGGCGGCTCGGCCGCTTCGCACGCCGGCCGATCCCGACGACGCCGCTCGTCCTGCTGCACAGCGCTCGGGGGCGCGGGAGGCGCTCTCCTACCTGTGGCATCACCGCTATCTGCGCACGATGGTCGTGTTCACCTCGTTCACCGGAAGCGCGCTGGCTTTCGCGCAGGCGGTCATCGTCCTCTTCTTCGTCGACGCGCTGGCCGTCCCGGCCGCTGCCATCGGGTTCGTCACCGCCGGTCTCGGGGTAGGCGCCCTGTGCGGATCGCTGCTCGCGCCGCGTCTGGTGGCTCGATGGGGGCGGGGCCCGGTGATGTTCGCAGCAATCCTCAGCGGAGGTGTCGCGATGCTGCTCACCGGCATCGCACCGTCGGTCTGGACGGCCATCCTCGCCTTCGCAACCGCCGCGTGCGCGGTGTCGATCTGGAACGTGCCGTGGGGCAGCCTGCGTCAGCAGATCATCCCGCCCGATATGTTCGGCCGCGTGCTCGGCATCACGCGCACCCTCACCTGGGGGCTGTTCCCGATCGCCACGATCCTCGGCGGCCTCGTCGCGCGGATCGATCTGCGCCTGCCCTTCCTCATCGGTGGCGCCGCGACGGCGATCGTCGCGCTCCTCGGCATGCGACTGCTCATCGCGGGGACGCGACAGGCGGGAGCGGAGATCGCTTGACGGCGCTCGAGGCGGCCGGCGGGACCGACCCCGATCCAGACCTGCTCCCCCTCGAACGCCGGCGCTCTGGTGGAGGGGGCGACGACGTACGAGTGGGTACTCGCGGCGGAGGATCTGCTGGTGCGCCCCGAGCGCCGGCGAGACCTCTATGGCGGCGCTGCCGCGGATCCGCGCGTCGGCAGGAGACCGCGACATCTGGGTCGTGGGGGGCGGAGACCTGGCGGGTCAGTTCTTCGACGCGGGTGCCCTCGACGAGATCGCCGTGTCGGTCGCGCCCGTCACGCCCGGCGCAGGGGCGCCGCCGCTGCCCCGGCGCAGCGAAGCAGAGCGCCTCTCCTTGCGCTCTGCTCACGCGGCTGGGCCCGTCGCCCGGCTCGTCTACGACGTCGTGCCGCCCGACGCCGTCCTTCACCTAGGAGCGCCCGTTCTCAGCCGAACTCATCCTCGTCGTCGTGCCGCACGAGCACCTCACCGGATGCCGTGGCCTCCACGATCACGCCGGTGTCCAACTCGGCGATCGGGCGCCCCTCCAAGAAGGTCAGCGTCCAGCGAGGGCGCGGCTGGCCGAGGTCGTCGCCGGGAAGCGCGCGATCGACAGCGTGGATCTGCGGTCGCAGGACGGCAGGAACGGCCGCCGGCGGCTCGTCGCCGCTGGTCCATCGTGTCCCGAGCTGCATCTCACGCCTCCGGAGCGAGCTCGACGGCCTGCACGACCAGGCCTTCCCCGCCACCGACCAGCTCCAGCTCGGCGATGCGCCCGACAGCCTTGAGGTCGCCCTCTGCGAGACGGAGGGCGGCGATGGTCACGTCGTCGCCGCCGAGCACGAGGCGCGCCACCGGCGTCTTCTGAGACGCCTTGGCCTCGGTCTTGGCACGGCGGATGCCGATGAGCGCAGCGCTGGCCGCCGCGAGCACGCCCGGGTCACCGGGTGCGCCGCCCTCGACAGGCTCAGGCCAGGACGCGGTGTGCACCGAGCCGTCCTCGAACCATGACCAGGCTTCCTCCGTCGCGAACGCGAGCACGGGGGCGAGGAGACGCAGCAACGTCGACAGCGCCGTGCGCAACGCGAGTGCCGCGGAGGCCTGTCCGACGTCGGTCTGGTTGTAGGCGCGCTCCTTGACGAGTTCGAGATAGTCGTCGCAGAACGTCCAGAAGAACGCTTCGGTGATCTCCAGGGCGCGGGCATGGTCGTACGCCTCAAAGGCGGCCGTGGCGTCGCGCACCACACGGTCGAGAGTCGCGAGCATCGCGGCATCCAGAGCGTGGGTCACCTCGGCGCCCGCCGGCACGGGGAACGACAGCACGAACTTGGCTGCATTGAGTACCTTGATCGCCAGGCGTCGCCCGATCTTCACCTGCGTCGGGTTCTGGGGGTCGAACGCGGCATCGGCGCCGAGCCGGCTCGATGCGGCCCAGTACCGCACCGCGTCGGTGCCGTGCTGGTCGAGGATGTCGGCGGGGGTGACCACGTTGCCCTTGGACTTCGACATCTTCTTGCGGTCGGGGTCGACGATGAAGCCGCTGATGGCGGCATCCGACCACGGAGCGCGATCGTCTTCCAGGGCCGAGCGGACCATCGTGGAGAACAGCCAGGTGCGGATGATGTCCTGGCCCTGGGGACGCAGGTCGAACGGCGCGACGACGTTCCAGAGCTCTTCGTCGCGCTGCCATCCGCCGGCCAGCTGCGGCGTGAGCGAGGAGGTCGCCCACGTGTCGAAGATGTCCTTCTCACCCTCGAAGCCGCCGGGCACGCCGCGCTGGGACTCCGTGAAGCCGGGCGGCACGTCGGTCGTCGGGTCGACCGGCAGGCTCGCGACCTCGGCGGTGATCACACCGCCCTCGACCCGCTCGCCGTTCTCGTCGAGCGGATACCAGACGGGGATCGGCACGCCGAAGAAGCGCTGGCGGCTGATGAGCCAGTCACCGGTCAGGCCGTTGGTCCAGTTCTCGTAGCGCACGCGCATGAAGTCCGGATGCCACTGCATGCCCTGACCGAGTGCGATGAGCTTCTCGCGGAACGCCTCGTCGCGGGCGCCGTTGCGCAGGTACCACTGGCGCGTGGAGACGATCTCCAGCGCACGGTCACCCTTCTCGTAGAACTTCACCGGGTGGCTGAACGGCTTCGAAACCTGCAGCAGCTCGCCCGAGGCCTCCAGCAGCTCGACCATCTTCTTCTTGGCGCTGAAGACGGTGAGCCCGGCCAGCTCGGCGTAGGCGGCCTTTGCGGCATCCGTGGTCACGGCCTCGGGGGCGTCGGGAAGGATACGTCCGTCCTGGCCGAGGATCGTCC
>NZ_MKRU01000009.1:0-26961 GCF_001897985.1 Microbacterium sp. 69-7
GATCTTGCTCTTCTTGGCCATGAGATCAGCGCTCCTCTCGGAATTCGACGTGCTTGCGGATCACCGGGTCGTACTTCTTCAGCACGATGCGGTCGGGGTTGTTGCGACGGTTCTTACGCGTCACGTAGGTGTACCCCGTGCCGGCGGTCGACCGGAGCTTGATGATCGGACGAACGTCCTGAGCCTTCTTCGCCATTAGAGCTTCACACCCTTCGCGATGAGGTCCTTGACGACCGACTCGATGCCGCGGGCGTCAATGACCTTGATGCCCTTGGCCGACACGTTCAGCGTGATCTTGCGACCGAGCGAAGGAACGTAGTAGGTCTTCTTCTGCACGTTCGGGTCGAAGCGGCGCTTCGTCCGGCGGTGCGAGTGCGAGATGTTGTGACCGAAGCCGGGAACAGCTCCGGTCACCTGGCACACTGCTGCCATAGTGATTCTCCTTAGTACCGTGACACCGGACGGTGCCACCCAAGATCCCTTGTCTGCATCCCAGGTGGGATCGGACTCCTCCGCCGGTCGTTGAGCGAGCCGGAGGCGAGTCGAAACGTGGTGGGATACGAACTGCGTGCTGGAGTGCGCGCAGACAAAGAGTCAGTCTAGCACGGCCGGGCGTGTCGGCTTGACGTCGCGCCGTCGCCGATCACGCCGCGAGGCGGCGCACCATGCGAGGTGTCGCCACCGAGATCAGGACGAGCATCAAACCGGCGAAGACCCCGAGGACGACGGGTAGGGCGAGCCACGCGAGGGCGGCTCCGATCAGCAGGGTCGGCACGGCGAGTCCGACATAGGCGATCAGGAAGATCGCCGCGAGCTCCTCGCCGCGGATCACGAAAGCGGCCAGGGCGCCGAGCGCGACGGCGACACCGACGGCATAGGCGGCGAAGATGACGGTCACCACGATCGGCGAGAAGCCGTCGCGCTGCTGATAGAGCGCGCAGATCGGGGTGGGAATGGTCGAGAACGCCATCGCGATGGCGAAGGCGAGCACGGCCGTCCAGAAGCCGGCGGAGTGCGCCGCGCGGGAGCGTCGCGGTGTGCGGGCGGATGCCGAGGCGGGCGCCCCGGCGGCGGGGAGGCTGGTGGTGGTCATGACCTCAGGATGCGCGCTCGGAGGAATCGAGCTTCACGCGAGCCGCGGCTCGGCTGTACGTCGTGCAGTCGACGGTGTCGGCCGGCATCCAGACTCTCGAGCAGCGCATGGGAACCCGGCTTATCGAACGCTCCGGCCGCCGCGTCGCGCTCACCGCCGCCGGCGAGCAGCTGCTGGAGCCCGCTCGGGAGATCGTCGACGCGACGAGCCGATTGCAGAGCGCGGCGACCGGTCGCGTCGAGGGGCTGCTGCGGGTCGGCATCTTCGTCAACCTCCCGACGCTGCGCATGCCGGAGCTGTTCGCCGCCTTCCGCGCCGAGCACCCGCTCGTCCGCCTGCGCCTGATCTCCTCTCCCTCCGGCTCCACCGGCCTCGCCGACGAGCTGCGGCGGGGACGGATCGACCTCGCCTTCATGGGGCTGCCGTCCGCGGAGCTGCCCGACCTCGAGACCGTCGAGCTGGTGCGCTCCGCCTTCGTCGCACTGCTGCCAGACGACCATCCGCTCAGCGGGTCGCCGGAGATCACCCTCGAGAGCCTGGCGCCGCAGCCGTGGATCGACGCGCCGCACGGCTTCGGCCATCGCGTCCTCATCGAGCGCGCGCTCGCCCGCGCCGGGCTGGTGCGCGAGGTGGCGACCGAGGTCTCCGCCGTCGGCGACATCCCCGCGTTCGTCGCGGCCGGATGACGCGGCTCAGCCGGTCGGCCCCGCCCCGCGCCCCCAGCGAAACGCGGACACCGTCGGGTCGCCGTCCACCCAGAACCGCCAGGGGAACGCGGCCGTACCGGCGACACCCGCGACTCCGACGCGCGGACCGGTCACGACGTCCGCGCGCTTCGCCGTCGGCAGCCAGAGCCGGGCGACGGCCCCCGCGTGCGGCCGGCCGTCGATCGCGTCGATGCCGTCGTGGACGGGGTGGCGCAGGCCCACGGCATCCCCGAGCCGGCCGGGGCCGCGCGCGAGATCGCGGGCCACGCGCGCCGTGGGCCGACGCGCGAAGGCGATCTGCTCGCCGTCGATCACCTCGCCGGCGCGCAGCAGGATTCCGCCGGCCTGTCCCTGCGGCCCGCACACGACGTTGACGCAGGAATGGATGCCGTGGCTCAGGTAGACGTAGAGATGACCCGGTGGGCCCCACATCGTCGCGTTGCGGGCGGTTCGCCCCATTCGCGCGTGGGATCCGGGATCGGGCTCGGGCCCGGTGCCCGCGCCGTGGTACGCCTCCACCTCGGTGAGGCGCACGGCCACCCGCGCCTCGCCGACGGTGACCTCCAGCACGCCGCCGAGCAGGCGCGGCGCCACCTCCACCGGCAGCGCCGTGAGCGCTGCCCGGGTCGCGGGAATCAGGCCCGAGCGCTCGCTCATGTGCGCGGCGGCGTCTGGCACCACGAGATGTCGAAGCCCGCGAGGGCGCCGACCTCGGTGCCGGCCTCCGCGCCGGTAAGAGCCACGACGTGCGTGCGCAGGTGCGTCGGCATCGGCAGCTTGTACCCGTCATACGGGTTCGACACGGCATCCGGGGCCACCAGGAAGGCGGCATATCTCCCGCTCGGGGACACGCACGACTGGATGAGGATGTCTTTCGGGTCGACGGAGAAGACCGGCGTCGCCTGACCCGCGGTGTCGACGACGTTGACGGTGGTCGAGCGCACGGTGAAGCCGTCGACGACGGCGAGCACCCGCAGCGTGTCGCCGTTGCTCATCGGCACCATCTTGTTCGTCTGGCCCAGAGCCTTGTCGGTCGGCGGCAGGTCGACCTGCTTGGCCGTGGCCAGGTCGATGGCCGCGGGCCCCTCCACACGCTCGACGATCGCGGTGGTCGTGCCGCGCGCGATGCCGTCGATCGACACGGCGTTGCCGAGGGTGACCGGGTCGCCGCCGGACGGGGAGATGAGAGTGAGTGCCCCGTCGTACGTGAGCATGAGGATGCTGTCGGTGCCGGGCACGAACCGCCAGTCGTCGACGCGGGACTCGCCACCGCTGCGCTGGATCATCGTCGGCTGCGCATCGCTCTGCGCGGAGGCGAGCGAGGCCGTGAACAGCCGGGCTTCGCGAGCGCCCGGCGTGCCGACGGTGGCATCCGTGTAGGTGTAGCCGATGAGATCGCCCCGATCGGCGCTCTGCAGGTCGGTGACCGTGCCGTCGCCGGGGAGGGCGAGCTCGCGCACGTTGCCGCCGTCGAGATCGGTGACCACGAGGTGCGACTTCTTGTCGTCGTCGAGCGTCGACATGACGAGATGGCCGGCGGTCGCACGGAAGTCTTCGATGTGCGCGTTGGTGTAGACCGGTTCGGGGTCTTGACCGGCGAGGCCGGTGCGCAGGATCCGATCGCCGCCGTCGCCGCGCTGCAGGACGAAGGCCTGCAGCGCGGGAGTGGTGAAGCTCTGCGAGACGGATGCCGTCGGGCCGCCGCCGATGCCGCTGACCCCATCGATCGTCACGGTGTACGAGGTGTCGTCCCACAGCGGCTGGGTGAAGCGGATGCCCACGCTGCGTCCGGACGTGTCCACGGTGAAAGGCGCGGCGGGCGAGACGGTGACCTGGGTCGGCGTGACCTTGGCGAGGGACTGGGTGGTCGTGATGATCAGCCGCGAGCCGGCCGCGCTGACCGCGGCATCCGGGTCGACGCTCACGTTCGTGACGCGCGGACCCTGCGCGACCGTGACGGCGGCGCCGGCGAGTCCGATGACGGCCAGCGCGGCGACGACGATCGCGAACCCGGCGAGGAACGCGCGCGCGCGGCGGCGACGTGTCCGCTCGCGACGCGTCGCACGATCAGTACTCATACGGGTCCTTGGGCTGATCGACCGTCTGCACGGAGGCCGGCTGGATCTGCAGTCGTCCCCCCGCATCGCGGATCGTGCCCGTCACGGTGACCCACGTTCCGGTGGCCGGGATGTCGCCCGAGGCAACCGGCACACTCGCCGGCTGCGCATCGATGACGCAGTGCGTGATGACCAGGCGCGTCAGTCCGAATCCGCCGTCGGTGGGGGTCACGAACCCGGTGAGCGTGATGGTGTCGCCGTCGAACGCCTCGGGGTTCGTCGCCGTCGCGAACACGCTCGCCCACTCCCCGACGCCGAACTTCGAGGTGTCTCCTGTGGAGGCCAGCGCCACGGTGTCGGAGCCTTGGAACAGCGGTGGGGCACCCGTGTCGCGCTGCATCGCGAGCTCGGCGGACAGCGTCGCCGGAGGCGTCAGCATGATCGCCGCGACGACGCCGACCGACAGCACACCGCCGGTCACGGTCGCGGCGGTGCCCCAGCCGCTGCGGCGCTCGTGGCCGTGGTCGTGGTCATGCCCGTGGTCGGATTCGGCGCCCTTCGGCAGCGCGAAGCTGATCACCGCACCGACGAGGGCGATGACCGCCATCGGCACCGCGAACCAGTTCGACGAGGGGTTGATGTACAGCGCCAGCTGGCCGTTCAGCCACAGCACGACCGTGACCGCGGCCAGGCCTGCCGCCAGTCCCACCCCGAGCAGGCGCGATCCGATCAGTTCACGCAAGGAGGTTCACCACCGATCCGACGGCCACGGCGAACAGCACGACGATCACGACGAGCCCGATCAGCACCTTCGAGCGGAAGGTGGTGCGCAGCAGCGCGAGCATCTTGACGTCGACGAGCGGACCCACGAGCAGGAACGCGACGATCGAGCCGGGCGTGAAGGTCGAGGCGAACGAGAGCGCGAAGAAGGCGTCGACGTTCGAGCAGATCGACACGATCATCGCGAGCGTGATCATGGCCACGATCGACAGCGCGGGGTTCGATCCGATCGCCAGCAGCGCCGAGCGCGGCACGAGCACCTGCACGGCGCCGGCCAGGGCAGAGCCGATCACGAGCGCGGGCATGACGGCGCGCAGTTCGACGACGAACTGGGCGAGGCTCTGCTGCGCCTTGCCCGGCCCGCGGCCGTGCGCCGCGTTCTCGAGCGAGATCTCGCAGCTGGCCCGGAAGCGGTCGGTGATGAGTCCATCGGGGTCGGGATGCCGGCTGTAGAGCCACCCGATGAGGTTCGCGACCGCATAGCCGCCGACGAGGCGCGCGATGAGGATGCCGTCGTCGAAGCCGAAGGCCTGGTGCGTGGTGATGATCACGATCGGGTTCACGATCGGCGCGGCGATCAGGAACGTGAGCGTCTCGGCGACGCCCAGTCCGCGCATCATCAGACCGCGGGCGAAGGGGACGTTGCCGCACTCGCAGACGGGGATGAGCATGCCCAGCAGCGACAGCACCGCACGCCGCGCCCACGGTGCCCGCGGCATGCACCGTTCGATCGCCCCCGCCGGCACCCACACCTGCACCACGATCGACAGCAGCACGCCGAGGATCACGAAGGGGAGCGACTCGATCAGGACGCTGATGGAGAGGGTGAGACCGTCCTGCAGCCGGGTCGGCAAAGCGGGCCCCGGGGCGAGGAAAGCGACCGCGATGAGAGCGGCCACGACCAACGCGCCGATGCCGACGGCCACCAGGGGACGGGCCGGCGCGACGCGCACCTCAGTCGACACGCTCTCCGACCGGATCGGCGGCGCGCAGCGCGGAGCAGGAGGCGCAGAGACCGAAGATGTCGACGACGTGCTCGGCGGCGGTGAACCCGTGCGCGGCGGCGGTGCGCTGCGCCCACGCCTCGACCTCGTGGGCCTCGATCTCGACGGCGAGACCGCACGAGCGGCAGATCAGGTGGTGATGGTGACCGGTCGTCGAGCACGCGCGATAGATCGCCTCGCCGTCGGGGCTCTGCAGCTGATCGGCCTCGCCGCTGGCGGCGAGCGTCGCGAGCGCCCGGTAGACGGTGGCCAGTCCGATGCCCGTGTTCTCGTCGCGCAGGGTCGCGTGCAGCGCCTGGGCGCTGACGAAACCGGGAGCGTCGGTCAACGCCTCGCGCACGCGATCGCGCTGCCAGGTGTTGCGCTGGGCCATGCCGGGAGTCTACCCGCGAGGGCTAGGAGCGGGCTGGATGCCTTCGCGGGGGGATATCACGCCTCGACGGACCCGCGTCGGCGCGCCCCGTCGATGACGCGGCAGACGAGGTAGATGAGGAACGACAGCGTCGTGATGTACGGGCTCACCGGCAGCGTTCCCGCGATGGCGAGCAGAATGCCGCCCACCGCCGCGGTGACGCCGAAGCCGGCGGCCAGCAGCGGCACGGCGATGGGGCCGGTGGAGACCCGCATCGCCGCCGCCGCCGGCGTCACCAGCAGCGAGAGCACCAGGAGGGCACCGATGATGTGCACCGCCACCGCCACGACGATGCCCAACAGGATCATGAACGCGAACGAGACGACCGTCGTCGGCACGCCGCGCGCGGCGGCCGACTGCGGGTCGAGCGAGTCGAAGTTCAGCGGTCTCCAGATGAGCAGCAGTCCCACGAGCACGATCGCGCTCAAGACGATCAGCACCGTCAGCTGATCGCTCTGCACCGACACGATCTGACCGGTCAGCAGGCTGAAGCGGTTGGCGCTGCGGCCGTTGTAGAGCGAGATGCACAGGATGCCGATACCCAGCCCGAACGGCATGAGCACGCCGATGATCGAGTTGCGGTCGCGGGCGCGCGCGCCCAGCCAGCCGATGAGACCCGCCGCGATGAGCGAGCCCACGATCGACCCCGTGACGACGTCGACGCCGAGAAGGAGCGCCGCCGCCGCGCCGGCGAAGGACAGCTCGCTGATGCCGTGCACGGCGAAGGCCATGTCGCGCTGCATGACGAACACGCCGATGAGTCCGCCGACGATTCCGAGCACCGCGCCGGCCCAGACGGAGTTCTGCACCAGGGCGAGGATGTCGCCGTAGCGCGCCATCCCGCCGAACAGCGCGTTGCCGATGTCTCCCCAGCTCACGCGACACCTCCCGCGGGTGCGGCGACGGCGTCGCCGTGATGGTGGTGATCGGCATCCGAGTCGGGAGCGCCGACCACGACCAGACGCCCGCCGACACGGGCGACATGCACCGGGGTGCCGTACAGGGCGGTGAGGGTCTCGGAGGTCAGGACCTCGTCCGGGCTGCCGAGGGTGAAACGGCCGCCGGTGAGGTAGAGGATGCGATCGACCTTCTCCAGCACGGGGTTGATGTCGTGCGTGACCAGCAGCACGCCGGCGCCGCTGGCGGTGCGGTAGCGGTCGATGAGGTCGATGACGTCACGCTGATTGGCCAGGTCGAGACTGGTCAACGGCTCATCGCACAGCAGCAGACCGGGCTCGTCGGCGAGCGCCTGTCCCACGCGCAGCCGCTGCTGCTCGCCCCCGGAGAGCAGGCCCACGGGGCGATCGGCGAAGGCCGTGGCTCCGACGGCGTCGATCAGTGTCTGCACGCGCTCGCGGTCGCCGCGGCGGCGCACCGGGAAGCCGAAGCGGTGGCCGTCGACACCGAGACGGACGAGATCGCGGCCGCGCATCGCCGTGTGCCGGGGCAACGGGCGCTGCTGCGGAATGTAGCCGATGCGACGATTCCCGGCCCGGCGCACGGGCTCTCCGAGCGCCTCGATCGAGCCCGCACTGAGGCGCTCGAGGCCGAGGACGGCGCGAAGAAGCGTGGTCTTGCCGGCACCACTGGGCCCGAGCACCGCGACCAGTTCGCCCGGCTGCAACTCGAGGTCGAGGCCGCGCCACAGCTCATGGCCGCTGCGCGAGAGCGCAGCGGCCATGATGCGAAGGGGAAGAGCGGAGGCGGGGGTCACGAACCCAGCGCGGTCTTGATCTGCGTAGCCATGTCAGTCATCCACGATACGTAGTTCTGGCCCTCCGGGAGCAGCTCCGAGGCTTTGATGACGGGCACGTTCGCCGCCGCGGCCTTCGCCTCGGCCTGCGTGGTCTCGGCACCCGCGGCCTGGCCGTTCACGAAGAGGATCTTCACCGATCCCCCACCGATGAGCGTGAGCGCGTCGAGAAGTGTCGCCGGCGGGACGTCCTGGCCCTCTTCGACGGCTTCGCTGAAGGCGGGCGGGGTCACGTTCTTCAGTCCGGCGGCCTCGGCGAGGTACAGCGGCACGGGCTCGGTGACGAAGATCTCGGCGCCGCTGTGGGCTTTGGAGATATCGCCCAGGATCGGCGTGACCTTCGCATCGATGTCGCTGCGGAACGCCGTGGCGTTGGCGGTGAACGCGCTCGCGGCGGCGGGATCGAGCGTGCCGAGCTGCTTCGCGATCTCGTCGGCGACGGCGGCGATGGTCTGCGGGTCGTAGAAGACGTGCTCGTTGAAGCCGTCGACGGCCGCGGTGGGGTCGGAGCCCGTCCACTCGGGAGAGAAGGTGACGGCGCTGATCAGCGGGGCGGTCGACTTCGCGGCATCCTTCAGAGACGCCATGAACGGGTCGTAGCCGCCGCCGTTCTCGATGAGCAGCTGCGCGTTCTGGACGTCGAGCTGATCGGCCGCGGTCGCCTCGAACTCGTGCGGATCCTTGCTCTCGTCGGCGATGAGCGAGGTGACCTCGACGTGGTCACCACCGATCGTCTTGACGATGTCGCCGTAGACGTTGGTGGAGGCGACGACCGAGATCGTGCCGCCCGCCGACGCGGAGCCGCTGGGCGACGAGGTAGCGGAGCTGGAACAGCCGGCGAGGGCGAGGGCGGATGCCGCGACGAGCGCGGACAGGAGGACGACGGGACGCTTCATGTCCTCAACCCTAGGACTACTGATAATCGTTATCAAAACCAGGGCGGCAGAAATGCTGTCAGTTCATAGCTTCCGCTTGAAGTCGAGACCGCGCCGCCGACAGGCTGTTCTTCGGTCCTCGCGTCCGACGGCGCTCGCGAACGACCGTGTCACGTTCTCTGCGACCCCTCCGCTGTCGCCTTCGCCTCTCGAGGAGCCGTCATCTCCCCCTGGACTCTGCTGCTGCTCGCGCTCGGCGTCTCCGCCGATGCCTTCGCCGTCGCCCTCGGAAAGGGCCTGCAACTGCGCGCGCACGTGCTGCGCACGGCGCTCGTGTTCGCGACCGCATTCGGGGTGTCGCAGGCGATCATGCCGCTGCTCGGCTGGCTGCTCGGTTCGACGTTCGCCGACGCGATCGCACCGTGGGACCACTGGATCTCGTTCGGCCTGCTCGCGCTGGTCGGCGGGAAGATGCTGTGGGAGGCGCTGAGCCCCGACGCCCCGGTGGACGCGGAGCACCCCGAGCACGTGCACGACATCGAGGCCTTCAGCGTGCGCGAGGTGGTGCTCCTGTCGGTCGCGACGAGCATCGACGCGCTCGCCGTCGGGGTGTCCTTCGCCTTCTTGAACGTGGACGTCGCGATCGCCGTCACCACGATCGGACTCGTCACGTTCGCACTGTCGTTTCTCGCCGTCTTCATCGGCTACCGCATCGGCACGCGCTTTCGCCGCCCGGCGGAGATCGTCGGTGGGCTGGTGCTGATCGGGATCGGTACGCAGATCCTCATCGAGCACCTCACCGCCTGACGGCCCCCTCCTTGCCCGCGACGCGGCGAGGACCTACCGTGAACAGGAGGAGGGTGTCATGACGCGACTGATCGATCGGTTCCGCACGTGGCGCGCGAACCGCAAGGCGAACCCGTACATTCCGCCGGAGGGCCGCTTCACCGGCAGTGTGCTCACGCAGCTTCCCGGTGTGCGCGGCCCGTCGCTCTGGACGGGCAAGCGCGGCGGCCTCGGCGACGTGCTGCAGCCGGCGAACCTGTCGGGAAACTTCCACCCCGTCGTCGATCCCGTCGACGACCCGCGGGCGCGCTGACCCGCGGTCGCGCGGACCAGGCGCCGTCCGCTCAGGCGAGGCCCGGCAGCGCGGCGGTCAGGCCGTGCACGAGGATCTCGGCGCCGATGGCCAGGATGAGAAACCCCATCACGCGGGTGATCGCGCCGACACCGGTCGGACCGAGCTTCTCGGCCAGCGGCGTGCCGTAGCGCAGGAGCACCGCGATCACCGCCGCGATGACGAGGACGGCGAGCACGATCCCGACGCGGTCCAGGATGCCGGGATTGCGCGCCGCGAGTCCCACGATCACGCCGATCGCACCGGGGCCGGCGATGAGCGGCAGCGCCATCGGCGAGAAGCTGATGTCGGTCTTCGTGGCGGCATGCTCCTTCTCGGCATCCGAGGCCCCCGCGCCCAGCGCGCGCGGCACGACCATGCCGAACCCGGAGTGCATCACCACGAGGCCGCCGGCGATCTGCAGCGCGCCCAGGGAGATGCCGAAGAACTGCAGGATCAGGGTTCCGAGCAGCGCGAAGACGGTCAGGATGGCGGCGACGTAGATGCCCGTGAGCCACGACTGCCGGCGCCGGTCGGCCTCGTCGAGGTGGGCGGACAGCCCGGCGTAGGCCGCAACCGCCCCGGGCGGATTCGTGATCGGGACGAGCGCCGCGAGGGCGGCGACGAAGACGGTCAGCATGCCTTCATTGTGTCGCAGCGGATGCCGGGGGTCAGTCCAGCAGCAGCGCCGGCTCCTCCAGGACCGATGCGACATCGGCGATGAAGCGACTCATCCCGTCGCCGTCGATCACGCGGTGGTCGAACGAGCCCGAGACCGTGGTGACGAAGCGGGGACGCACCTCGCCGTCGACGACCCACGGCTTCTGGCGGATCGTGCCCATCGCGACGATGCCCGACTCGCCCGGGTTGATGATCGGGGTGCCGGCATCCATCCCGAAGACGCCGATGTTCGTGATCGTGATCGTGCCGCCCTGCTGGTCGGCCGGGGTGGTCTTTCCCTCTCGGGCCGTCAGTGTCAGCTTCTCGAGGGCCTTGGCGAGCTCACGGAGGTTGAGGTCCTGGGCGTCCTTGATGTTCGGCACGAGCAGGCCCCGCGGCGTCGCGGCGGCGATGCCGAGGTTGACGTAGTTGCGCACCCGGATCTCGGCCGAGCCGTCTTCCTTGTCGATCCACGCGGCGCCGATCAACGGCGTGCGTCGCACCGCCCAGATCACCGCGCGCGCCATGATCAGCAGCGGCGAGACCTTGATGTCGGCGAAGTCGGGCGAGGCCTTCAGGCGCTTGACGAGCTCCATCGTGCGGGTCGCGTCGACGTCGGTCCACACCGACACGTGCGGCGCGGTGTAGGCGGAGCGCACCATGCCGGATGCCGTGGCCTTGCGCACGCCCTTGACCGGAATCGCCTCTTCGCGCTCGCCGACCGGCGGGGCGGGGACGGGCGCGGCGGAGACCGGGATCGTCTGCTCCCGCTCGGCGGGGGCGGCGGGCGTCGCGATGTTGCGGAAGACGCTGGCCTGCTCGGCGTGGCGCACGACGTCGTCGCGGGTGACCTCACCGGCGGGCCCCGTGGGGGTCACTTCGGCGAGGGTGACGCCCAGGTCGCGCGCGAGCTTTCGCACCGGCGGCTTGGCGACGACCCCGACGGAGGCCCGCACGGTCTCGGCGCGCTCGGCCGGGCGCTTGCGGCGAGAGGTCGCTCCGGCGCCCGTGCCGTACCCGACCAGCACGGCGCCGCCGTCGTCGGATGCCGCGGCCGCCTCGGGCTGTGCGGGTGCGGGGGTCTCGGCATCCGCCGCCGCGCCGCCGATCGTGATGATGGGGGCCCCGACCGTGACGGTCTCACCTTCGGGGGCGAGGAGCTCGCCGACGGTGCCGGAGAACGGCGACGGCAGCTCGACCAGCGACTTGGCCGTCTCGATCTCGACGAGCACGTCGTTGACCTCGACGGTGTCGCCGGGCGCGACGCGCCACTGGACGATCTCGGCCTCGGTGAGGCCTTCGCCGACGTCCGGCAGGTGGAAGATCTGCTCGCTCATGTCGTTCTCCTTCAGGGCGTGAGTCCGCGAGACACGTGATGCGCACCGAGACACGGGGCTACGACGCGTGTCTCGGTGCGGGGCTGGTGTCTCGCGGTCATGGGCGGGGCGGGGCGGGGCGGTCAGTAGGCCAGGGCGCGGTCGACGGCCTCGAGGATGCGGTCGGCATCCGGGAGGTAGGTGCCCTCGAGCTTGGCGGGCGGGAACGGAACGTCGAAGCCCGACACGCGCAGCACCGGCGCTTCCAGAGCGAAGAACGCCCGCTCCATGACGGTCGCGGCCACCTCCGAGCCCACCGACGTGAACCCGGGCGCCTCCTGGGCGTAGACCATGCGACCGGTGCGGCGCACCGAGTCGAGGATGGGGCCGTAGTCGATCGGCGAGAGCGAGCGCAGATCGATCACCTCGCACGACGTGCCCTCGCTCTCGGCGAGCGCGGCGGCCTGCAGCAGCGTCGTCACCATCGCCCCATGACCGACGAGCGTGACGTCGGTGCCGCGGCGCACGAGCCGCGACGCGTGGAGGGGCAAGGGCCGCTCGACGGTGTCGACGTCGCCCTTCATCCAATACTTGGCCTTGGGCTCGAGGAAGATCACCGGGTCGGGCGAGCGCACGGCATCCTGGATCATCCAGTACGCATCGTTCGCGGTCGAGGGAGAGACGACTCGCAACCCCGCGGTGTGGGTGAAGTACGCCTCCGGGCTCTCCTGGTGGTGCTCGACGGCCCCGATGTGGCCGCCGTACGGGATGCGGATGACGACCGGCATCTGCAGCGCACCCTCGTGCCGGTTGGTGAGCTTCGCGAGCTGCGTCGTGATCTGGTCGAAGGCGGGGAAGACGAAGCCGTCGAACTGGATCTCGACGATCGGACGGAACCCGGCCATCGCCAGACCGATCGCGGTGCCGACGATGCCCGACTCCGCGAGCGGGGTGTCGAGCACCCGCTGCTCGCCGAACTCGGCCTGCAGGCCTTCCGTCACGCGGAACACGCCGCCGAGGCGGCCGATGTCCTCGCCCATGAGCAGGACGTGGTCGTCGGCGGCCATCGCGGCGCGAAGACCCGCGTTGAGCGCCTTCGCGAGGGGCATGGACTCCACCATCAGACTCCTCCCTCCAGCGACGCTTCGTAATCGGCGAGCCAGCGACGCTGCTCCACCATCAACGGGTGGTCCTCGCTGTAGACGTGCGCGAACATCGACTCCGGCTCGATCGTGCCCAGCGCGTTGGTGCGTACGCGCACATCGTCCGCGTAGGCCTGCGCCGCGGCATCCACCTCGTCGAAGAAGGATACCGCCGCCCCCCGCGCCTCGAGGTAAGCACGCATGCGGGCGATCGGATCGCGCCGCGCCCACGACTGCTCCTCGTCGGACGTGCGGTACTTGGTGGGGTCGTCGCTCGTCGTATGCGCGCCCATGCGATAGGTCATCGCCTCGATCGCGCGGGGCCCCTCGCCGGCGCGCGCCTCGTCGAGCGCGAGCTTGGAGACCGCGTAGCTGGCCAGCACGTCGTTGCCGTCCACGAGGATCGAAGGCATGCCGTAGCCCGCCCCGCGGCGGTAGAGAGGCGCCCGCGACTGCGTGGCGACCGGCACCGAGATCGCCCAATGGTTGTTCTGCAGGAAGAAGACCTGGGGCGTCCGGTAGGTGTTGGCGAACACCATCGCCTCGTGCACGTCGCCCTGGCTGGATGCGCCGTCGCCGTAGTAGACCACGACGGCCTCGTCGCGGTTCGGGTCGCCCGTGGCGCACCGCTTGTCGAAGACGAGGCCCATGCCGAAGCCGGTCGCGTGCAGGGTCTGCGAGCCGAGCACAAGCGTGTAGATGCGGACATTGCCGTTCTTCGGGTCGGTCGGGTCCCACCCGCCGTGCGTGAGACCGCGCATCACGCGGACGATGTCGATCGGGTCGACACCGCGGGTGGTGGCGACGACGTGCTCGCGGTACGACGGGAACAGGTGATCCTGTGGCCGGGCGGCGCGCACAGACCCGACCTGGGCGGCCTCCTGACCGAGCGACGGCGGCCACAGCGCGAGCTGGCCCTGCCGCTGCAGGTTGGTGGCCTGCCGGTCGAAGGCGCGCACGAGAACCATGTCGCGGTAGAACGTCTCGAGCTCGGCATCGGAGAGCGCGTCGATGAGGGGCAGATACCGCTCGGCTTCGGGCGTGGGGGCGAACGTCCCGTCCGCCGCCAGAACGCGCACGAGGGCCGGGTCGTCAGGCGGGGTCATGTTCCCACGCTAACGCCCCGCGCATACGTCCGACTGCATGGGGTCGACAACGGGAATCGCGATCCGCCGTGCGCCGACCACAACGCGCAGGAACTATGGACGCGGAGCGACGGATGCCGCGACCCGAACGATCGGCTCGATCGCCTCGTGCTCGCCGATGGAGATACGCACACCGTCGCCGGCGAAGGGGCGGACGATCAGACCGGCCTCCTCGAACGCCGCGGCGACCTCGAGCGCACGCGCGCCGGCCGGCAGCCAGACGAAGTTGCCCTGCGCTTCGGGCACGTCCCATCCCGTCGCGCGCAGCCGCGCGGCCAGGTCGTCGCGGTGCGCGGCGAGGGTGCGCACGCGCTCGAGCAGCTCCTCCTCGGCATCCAGGCTGGCCAGGGCCGCCTCCTCGGCGGCGACGGTGACCGACAGCGGGATGCCGGTGCTGCGCGCGGCCGCGAGGATGCGCGGGTCGCCGACCGCGTAGCCGACGCGCAGCCCGGCGAGCCCGTAGGCCTTCGAGAAGGTGCGCAGCACGACGACGTTCGCGTGCCCGGCGGCGATGACGTCGGCGCCGGCCACGGCATCCGGGTCGGTGACGAACTCGGCGTACGCCTCGTCGAGGATGACGAGCACGTCGTTCGGGACACGGCCGAGGAACGCGTCGAAGTCCGCCTGGGTCACCACCGGACCCGTCGGATTGTTCGGGCTGCAGACGATGATCATGCGCGTGCGCTCGGTGACGGCAGCGGCCATCGCGTCCAGGTCGTGGCCGCCGGCCGCATCGTTCGCCACGGTGACGGCGGTCGCGCCGGCCACCGTCGCCAGGCTCGGATAGGCCTCGAACGAACGCCAGGAGAAGAGGATCTCATCGCCCGGTCCGCTCGTGGCCTGGGCGAGCTGGAAGAGGATCGACACCGAGCCGGCGGCGATGTGCACGGCGTCGTCACCGACGCCGAAACGCTCCGCGAGGCGGGCCCGCAGACGCGGTGATGAGGCGTCGGGGTAGCGGTTGACGGCGATCGCCGCCTGCACGGCCGCCACGACGCTCGGCAGCGGGGCGAAGGGGTTCTCGTTGCTGGACAGCTTGAACGCTTCGGCGCCGGCCTGCTTTCCCTGCGTGTAGGCGGGAAGGGCGGCGATCTCGGGGCGGATGCGCACGGGCAGATCGGTCACGCGTCGAGTCTACGAGGGGCGCTGCGACCTGGAGTGAAGCCTTTCGTGCGCGGCGTCCGCGTGGAAGACTGTGAGGACCATGCGCTTCATCGTCCGCGTCGTCGTCAACGCCTTCGCCATCTGGGTCGTGACGCTCATCCCCGCCCTCCAGGTCGGGGTGACGCCGTTCGCGCCCGGCGAGACCCTGCAGCTCGTACTGACGCTGCTCGCCGTCGCCGCGATCTTCGCGCTGGTCAACACGATCATCGGCACCGTGATCAAGATCGTCGCGATCCCGCTGTACATCCTGACGCTCGGGCTCATCTCGTTCGTCATCAACGGGCTGCTGCTGTGGATCACGGCGTGGGTCACCAGTTCGTGGGGCTGGGGCCTGACCGTCGAGAGCTTCTGGCTCGGCGTCGTCGCCGCGATCCTCATCTCGCTCATCAACTGGGTGTTCGGCATTCTGCTGCGCCCGCAGGAGAAGAAGCGCCGCAGCTGACGGTCGCGCCTCCTCGTCAGAGCCCTCCTCCTCCCGAGCGCCGTCGTCGATCCGCCGAGCGGGCCTGCTCTCGGTGGGCGCCGTAGACCGTCGAGGTGACGACGGCCGCGCCCGCAAGGGGTGCGAGACGCTCGCGGAGCGCGTCGATGCGCGGATCGTCCGAGGAGTCGACCATCGCCGCCGTCTCGCGGTAGGCGTCGAGCTGGTGCACCGCGAACGTCGCATCGCTCCACCGCGGCATGGGATCGGCCTCGCGTTCGACGACGACACTGTCGCCAGAGCCCGAGACACCCGGAAAGCCGCCGACCGCGAGCGCCGCGACCGGATCGTCCGTGTGCCGGACGGCGACCGAGAGCACACCGTCGGCCTGTTCGGCCTGGACGGGGCTGCCGAAGCTGACCTCGGTCACGACGTCGAAGTCGCCGTCCCGCGCCAGGTAGGCCGCGATCATGCCACCCTGCGAGTGACTGAACACGTGCACGCGATCTCCCGCGACCGCCCCCGCCGCCGTCAGCGCGCGCTCCACCGCGAGGTACGACGACGACTGGGCACCGAAGTACAGCTGGAGGTTGGAGGTCATGTCCCACGGCTCGTCCGCCGCGAACGCGGCGCGGGTTCCCGCGATGTAGGCCACGAACTCGCGCTCGCCGGACGCGTAGCGGTACTCCTCCACGCGCACGCGCGCATCGTCGAGGCCGTCCTGTCCCGGCATCCGATCGATGACGTCGACCAGTCCGCGCGGCGCGGCGTCGGCACCGGTCGCGCGATGCGTGCTGATCTCCTCGACGGATGCCGTCTCTGCCCCGGGCCGCAACGGGGGCGCCGCGGCGGGCACCGTGCCCCGACCGGCGCGGCGGACGGCGGCGGTCAGCTGCGTCAGGGCGGGTCCGAGCGGGCCGTACACCCCGAGCATGAGGGCGCTGTCTCGCATCTGGTCTTCGATGTCGCGGTGACGGCCCTCGATCCACTCGGCCGCGAGCCGCTTCGCCGCCGCCGCGACATCCCCCTCGGCCTGCATCCGTGCCGCCGCGAGCTGCATGACGTCGACGTCGCGTGTGCCGTGGAGCGCGTGCAGCGCCTCCTTCTCGGCGAGGTCGTACGTCTGGGCGAGCGTGTCGAGCGTGCGCGAGAGGTCGGTGGCGATCGCGTGCGCCTCCCGCGCCCGCCCGGCGGGATCGGGAACCCAGAGCCCGGCAGCCAGCGACGCGGTCCCGGCGCCGGCGAGCGCTTCTGCGACCTCATCGAGACGAGCCGAGATCGGCCCGAGGGCGCCGGACAGCTCTCGCAGCGCCTCGGTGTCGACCGCGACGAGCCCGCCGGAGCGGATGTCGACGTCGTCGCTCATCCCGCCGCCTCGATGAGCGCCCGCTCGGCCGCCTGAGCCAGGTCACGGTCCCAGGTGTCGATGTCATCGATCGCGACCGCGCTCAGGTGCGCGCAGGCGTCGAGACGCTCCCGGATGGGTTCTGCCGCCGTGGTCGCCCACTGCGCGTCGGCCCGCAGCCCGAGCATCCGCCGATTCGACTCCACGAGAGTCTCACGCGCCTGACGCAGGAGGGCCCGGGCATCGGCGATATCCGCGAGTCGGTCCACAGGACGATCGTCGGCCCGGGCTGCGCAGCGCCGTGCGACGGTCTCGACATCCGTGGACAGGCGCGGCGCGCCGCCCGCGTGGGGAGGAGGTCTTTCGTGCGGCCGTCGACCTGCACCACAATGGGGAGGTGACTGCCCACGCCGCACCGTTTCGCGTCGTGTTCGTCTGCACCGGCAATATCTGCCGCTCCCCCATGGCCGAGATCGTCTTCCGCGACATCGCCGACCGCGCCGGCCTCGGCGCTCGCGTCGTGTCGACCAGCTCAGGGACGGGCGACTGGCACGTGGGCGAACGCGCCGACAGCCGCACCCTCGATGCGCTCGCGCGACGCGGCTACGACGGCGCACGCCACCGCGCCCGTCAGTTCACGCTCGACGACTTCGAGCGCAATGACCTCGTGGTCGCCCTCGATCGCTCGCACGAGCGCATCCTCGCGAGCTGGGCGCGCACGATGACGGATGCCGACAAGCTCGCGCTCCTGCTCTCTTTCGACCCCGAGGCGCACGGCAACCTGGACGTCCCCGACCCGTACTACGCCGGCCCGGAGATGTTCGACGACGTGCTCGGTATGATCGAGAGCGCGAGTCGGGCGCTCTTCCGGCAGCTCGAACCGGCCATCCGTCCGTTGTGAGCCTGTCGTCGTGCGCACCGGCCGCGCGTCGACAGACACCGTGATCGGAGCCCGCGTCGTGACCACCGCGAACACCCTCGCCCACCAGCCCCTCAGCCCGCTTGACGGCCGTTACCGCGGCGCCGTCGCCGACCTGTCGGCGTACCTGTCGGAGGCCGGCCTCAACCGTGCGCGCGTCGAGGTCGAGGTGGAGTGGATCATCACGCTCACCGACCGCGGCCTGTTCGGCTCGACGGCGCTCACGGCCGACCAGAAGGACGCCCTCCGCGAGCTCTACCGGGCGTTCGGCGCGGCAGAGATCGAGTGGCTCGCCTCCACCGAGTCGGTGACCCGCCACGACGTGAAGGCCGTCGAGTATCTCGTGCGCGACCGCCTGCAGACACTCGGCCTGGACGCCGTCGCCGAGCTCACGCACTTCGCGTGCACCAGCGAGGACATCAACTCGGCGTCATACGCCCTGACGGTCAAGCGTGCCGTCGAGAACGTCTGGCTGCCGAAGCTGCGCGCCGTGATCGACGCTCTGGCGGCGCTCTCGCACGAGCACCGGGATGCCGCGATGCTCTCGCGCACGCACGGTCAGCCCGCCACTCCGTCGACGATGGGCAAGGAGCTCGCCGTCTTCGCCTGGCGGCTGGAGCGCGTGGCCGCCCAGATCGCCGACGGCGAGTACCTGGCGAAGTTCTCCGGCGCCACCGGCACCTGGTCGGCCCATCTGGCCGCCGCGCCCGACGTCGACTGGCCCGAACTGTCCCGCGCGTTCATCGAGGGCCTCGGCATCGACTTCAACGTGCTGACGACGCAGATCGAGTCGCACGACTGGCAGGTGGAGCTGTACGACCGGGTGCGTCACGCCGGCGGCATCCTGCACAACCTCGCGACCGACATCTGGACCTACATCGCGATGGGCTTCTTCGCGCAGATCCCGGTCGCCGGCGCCACGGGCTCGTCGACCATGCCGCACAAGATCAACCCGATCCGTTTCGAGAACGCCGAAGCGAACTTCGAGATCTCCGGCGGTCTGTTCACGACGCTGGCGTCCACCCTCGTCACCAGCCGCATGCAGCGCGACCTCACCGACTCCACGACGCAGCGCAACATCGGCGTCGCGTTCGGCCACTCCCTGCTCGCTCTCGACAACCTGCAGCGCGGGCTCACCGAGATCTCGCTCTCCCGCGACGTGCTCCTCGCCGACCTCGACGCGAACTGGGAGGTGCTCGCCGAGGCGATCCAGACGGTGGTGCGCGCGGAGATCGTCGCGGGACGGTCGCAGATCACCGACCCCTACGCGCTGCTGAAGGAGCTCACGCGCGGACGCCGCGTCGGCGGCCCCGAGCTGGCGGAGTTCGTGCGCACCCTCGACATCGGGGATGCCGCCAAGGAGCGCCTGCTGGCTCTCACGCCGGCCGGATACACCGGCCTGGCGGACGAGCTCGTCGACCGGGTCTGAGCGGCGTCTGGGCGCGTCTCTCGACGTGCTCAGCGGCGCGGCGCGGCGCCGTCGTCCGTGGCGTCGGGGGATGCCTCGGCATCCGTGTCGTCCATGAGCACGCCGTGGTCGATCTCGCCGCCCATCTTGGCCGGATCGACCGCGAGCATGCACAGCGCGATGATGACCAGCGTCGCGATGAAGGCGACGCCGGCGACGACCAACGAGACCACGACGACGTGCACCCGCTCGTCGCCGGTGAGGTCCTGGAAGAACCCCATCGAGACGAGCGTGACGAGGCCGGAGAACAGGGCGGCGGCGAAGGCGAAGCCCAGCAGCTGCACCGGCTTGAGCAGATCACGACGGGTGGGACGCGGCTCGCTCATGCGGAACCTCCTGAACGGGTGCCGTCCTCGGCGGCGGGGCGTCGCGGCGAGAAGCCGGCGATGCCGAGGAAGACGGCGATGATGGCGGCATAGCCGCCGAAGAGGCCGACACCGATGGTGATGCCGGTCAGGGTGAAGGAACGCCCGGCCTCGGAGATGAAGTACTCCAGGCTGTACGCGGGGTTCACCAGAAGCAGACCGATGCCGAGCGCGATGGTGAGCGCACCCGCGAGCACGCCGTCGCGCCCCTCGTCGCGGCGCTCGCTGCGAAGGACGCCCTCGAGGGACGCGGCGCTGCGGCGCAGCCGCACGCCCCCGATGAGCTCGGCGACACCCGCGATGAGCGCCCACGCGATGACGACGACGAAGAACAGCGCCGTCGAACGCAGCCCCGGAATGCCGGTGGCCATCCCCGCGAGCAGGGTCAGCACCCCGAGCAGGATCGGAACAGAACGGCGCTCGCGCGGGAAGGCGAGCCACGCACCGATCAGGAGCACGAGCGCGGTGGCGATCGCCCACCCGCTGAAGACGGCGAGACCGACGGATGCCGAGTGGTCGGGCGAGAAGGTCACCATCACAGCGGCGAGGGCCGCGAGGAGGGCGCGGCCGAGCTGCACATGACGCACGTCGAAGGTGCGGGTCGCTCCTGCGCCGTGGGTACGGGTGGGAGCGGGGGCGTCGTCGGACACGTCGGACTCATCGGATCGGGGACGGTGGAACCCCACCAGTCTAGGTCGTCGCCCGCGCCGACCCGGCGCGATCCGGCGCCGACCTTCGCCGGATGCCGGCGGTGCGCGCTCAGCCCACCGAGCGGGCGACGAGCTCCCGCAGCGTCTTTTCCACGGCCGGTGTCACGGCGACGACGGCGAAGGACGTCGCCCACATGTCCCCGTCATCCAGCAGCGCGTCCTCCTGGAAGCCCACCGTGCCGTATCGCGTGTCGAACTTCGATGCCGGCTGGTAGAAGACGACCACCTTCCCCTCGCGGGCGTAGGACGGGAAGCCGTACCAGGTCTTCGGCGCGAGCTGCGGCGCTTCCTCGGTGACGACGCGGTGCAGCAGTGTGGCCACCTCCCTGTCGGTGCCGGTCAACGCGTCGATCGCCGCGATGCACGCCTCGAGCTCCGCGGCCTGTTTGGCGGCGCCCTTCAGCCCCTTCGTGGATCGCAGCTCTTCGGCGCGCTGCGCCATCGCCGCACGCTCATCGGCGCTGAAGCCGCTCTTGGTGTCACTCATGGGTGTCTCCTCTCAGTGGGACTGCTGGATGCGCAGGAGGTTGCCGGCGGGATCGCGCACCGCGGCATCCCGCAGCCCGTAGTCCTGATCGGTCGGGTACTGCACGATGTCGGCGCCCGCCGCCGCCAGGCGGGCGATGTCGCCGTCGAGGTCGTCGGAAGCCAGGTTGACCCCGAAGTAGCTGCCCTTCGCGACGAGCTCGGCGAGCGTCCGCCGTTCGTCGTCGCTGATGTCGCGTCCCACACCGACCGGGTGCAGCACGATCGCGGTGTCGGGCTGGCCGGCGGGGCCGACCGTGATCCACCGCAGGTGCTCGTAGCCCACATCCAGGCGCACCTCGAATCCCAGCACGTCGCGGTAGAACGCGAGCGACGCCTCGGCGTCGATGTGCGGCAGGAAGGAGGAGTGGATGCTGATGCTCATGGGCCTCACGATAGGCCGGTCTCGCGCGGGAGCGCTTCTCGATTCCTGACCGGTCGGGTCAGCCGACGGGCGATGCAGGGGAGCATGCCGATGCGGAAGGGCGCGCCGCGGGTGCGATAGCGTCCCGGAGACACGCCCACCAGCTCGGTGAAGCGTGTGGTGAAGGTACCCAGAGACGGGCAGCCGACGGCGAGCGCGATGTCGGTGACGGCGAGCTGCGTCGTCCGCAGGAGGGTCATGGCGCGTTCGACACGACGCGTCATCAGGTACGAGTAGGGCGTTTCGCCGTAGGCCCGCCGGAACTGTCGCGATAGGTGACCCGGCGAGACGTGCACGGCCCGCGCAAGGGTGGGCAGGTCGAGGGGCTGGGCGAAATCGCGGTCCATCATGTCGCGCACGCGTCGCATCCGCACCAGCGTGTCGAGCTCGACCCCGGCGCTCACCGCGCGGCGCGTCCCGATCCGGCGCGCAGCTTCTCGGCACCGGCACGGATCGCCTCGACGGCGCGCAGCACCTCGAGGCTGCGCCGCTGGTCGGCAGATGCCTCGTCATCTCCACGGACGAGCTGGGCGAAGCGGGCCACCTCGAAGCGCATGTTGTTGTCGGGGCCGTCGATCTCGATCTCCTCGTGCACGCCGGAGAACAGGTCGAGCGTGATCCGGCGCGGCGCGGTGATCTCATCGATCTCGATCGTGCCGAGCTCGCCCTGGATCTCGTTCGGTCGACGCGAGGCGCCGATCTTGGAGAAGGCAATCTGCACGACGAAGCCGTCGTAGGAGAGCACGGCGGCACCCGCGCCGTCGGCACCGGTCGCGATCGTCGCCGTCGCCCCGACCACCGCACCCGGTGCGCCGAACAGCTCGATCGCGGCGCTGAGCGGATAGACACCCAGATCGAACAGCGCTCCGCCCGCGAGAGCCGGGTCGAAGATGTTCGGCGTCTCGCCGGCCAGGACGAGGTCATACCGCGCCGACCGCTGGCTCTGCCCGAACGACACCAGCCGCACCGTTCCCACCTGGGGCAGCAGGGCACGCAGACGGGTCATGCCCGGGTCGTACGCGTTGCGCATGCCCTCGAACACGACGACCCCACGGGCCCGGGCCGCCTCGACGAGGCGCGCGAACTCGTCCGCCGTCGGTGTCGCCGGCTTCTCGAGGAACACGTGCACACCCGCCGCGATGGCCGCTTCGGCCTGCGCGGCGTGGGCTCCGTTCGGCGACCCCACGTAGACGGCATCCACCTCGCCTGAGGCCAGCAGCGCCTCGAGGTCGGTGCTCACGCCGTCGATGCCGAGCCGATCGGCGAACGCGCGACCGCGCGCCGCGTCGCGGGAGAACACCACGTCGATGCGGATGCCGGGCGTCTGCGCGACGGCATCCGCGAACTTCTCGGTGATGGTGCTGGTGCCGATCGTGGCGAGTCTGATCACGCCCCCAGAATAGGCGCGGCGCCTGCCCCGAGGAATGGATGGTGTCCGCCGACGGTTGGAACTCAGCATGAAGGCACTCGTCTATTCGGATTTCGGCGGCAACGACCGCTTCGAGCTCACCGACCGTGAGGAGCCCCATATCGGCCCCGACACCCTGGTGGTGAGGGTGGTCGCCGCCGGGATCAACCCCGTCGACTACAAGATCCGCGAGGGCTACCTGCGCGGCCTCATCGACACGCGTCTTCCCGTCGTGCCCGGCTGGGACGTCGCCGGCATCGTCGAGAAGACGGGACTGGACACCCCCGAGTTCGCCGTGGGAGACGCGGTGCTCGCCTACGCCCGCGCCGACATCGTCGAGAACGGCTCGGTCGCCGAGTTCATGCCGGTGCCGGTGCGCACCGCCACCCTCAAGCCGGAGGGCCTGTCGTTCGAGGATGCCGCCGCCCTGCCGCTGGCCGGGCTGACGGCGCTGCAGACGCTCGAGCGTGCCGGAGTGGGCGCGGGCCAGACCGTGCTGATCCACGGCGCCGCCGGTGGGGTGGGCTCGTTCGGCGTGCAGCTCGCGCGCCGGCTCGGGGCTCGTGTCGTCGGCACGGCGTCGGAGCGCAACCACGCGTACCTCCGCGATCTGGGCGCGGAGCCCGTCGTCTACGGCGAGGGCCTCGTGCCTGCGGCCCGCGAGATCGCCCCCGAGGGGTTCGATGTCATCATCGACTTCGTCGGCGGCTCGACGCTGGACTCGACGCCCGACCTGCTCGCCGACGGCGGCGTCGTCGCCTCGATCGCCGACGCCCGTGCGCGCACCGAGTTCGGCGGCCACTACGTGTGGGTGCGTCCGAACGCATCCCAGCTCGGTGAGCTGGCTGAGCTCGTCGCGGCGGGCGAGCTGCGCGTCGAGATCGCGGCGACCTACCCGCTCGACGAGGCTGCCGCCGCCTACGCCGCTCTCGAAGAGGGCCACACCCGCGGCAAGATCGTCGTCACCGTCTGACCGCGCCCGCCCCGCGGCGGCCGTCTCACGGACGCAGCGGCAGCAGGGGTGCGAGGTCGGCCCGGGTGCCGGACGCGAGAATGCGTCCGGCACCCAGGGCATCGGCCCACGACTCGGCACCGGTCGCGAGCGCGATCCAGGTGGTCGCGTCTGTCTCGACGACATTCGGCGGGGTACCGCGGGTGTGCCGCGGGCCCTCGACCACCTGCACCGCGCCGAACGGCGGCACGCGCACCTCGACGGTGTTGCCGGGGGCCTTCTCTGCCAGCAGCTGGAGCAGGTAGCGCACGGCGGTCGCCATCGCCGTGCGCGGGGGTGTCACGTCGGCATCCCTCGCCGCGGTGACAGCGGCGAGGGCTTCACGACCGTCGGCGGTGGAGATCTTGCGGGCCATGCCTCCACGCTAGCCCGCACTCACGACGCGGCGGCCCGTCGGTAGGCTGGCCGGGTGCGCATTCTCGTCCTCGGTTCCGGTGCCCGCGAGCACGCCATCCTCCTCGCTCTGAAGGGGGAGGACGCGGGGCACGATCTGTTCGCGGCCCCGGGCAACGCGGGCATCGCCGCGGACGCCACGATCGTTGCCGACCTCGATGCGAACAGCCCGGCCGCAGTGACCGAGTACGCCAACGACCACGACATCGACCTCGTGATCATCGGCCCCGAGGCGCCGCTGGTCGCGGGAGTCGCCGACGCCCTGCGGGAGCACGGCGTTCCGGTGTTCGGTCCCGGCAGGGCAGCCGCGCAGCTGGAGGGCTCGAAGGCGTTCGCGAAGCGCATCATGGATGCCGCCCACGTGCCCACGGGCCGGGCGACGCGCGCGACGACCCGCGCAGAGGTCGAAGCCGCCCTCGACGCCTACGGCGCGCCGCACGTCGTGAAGGCCGACGGGCTGGCCGCCGGGAAGGGGGTCGTCGTCACCGACGACCGCGAGGCGGCGCTCGCGCACGCGGACACCTACCTTCCCACCGGCCCCGTGCTGGTGGAGGAGTTCCTCTCCGGGCCGGAGGTGTCGCTCTTCTTCGTCAGCGACGGCGACACCGTGCGGGCGCTCAGCCCCGCACAGGACTTCAAACGCGCGTACGACGGCGACGCGGGTCCGAACACGGGCGGGATGGGCGCCTACTCGCCGCTGCCATGGCTGAGCGACGATTTCGGCAGCGAGGAGGCGTTCGTCGCCGAGGTGACCCGGACGGTCGCCGAACCGGTCATCCGCACGCTGGATGCCGAGGGCACCCCCTTCATCGGCCTGCTCTACGCGGGACTCATCCTGACCGCCGACGGCATCAAGGTCATCGAGTTCAACGCCCGCTTCGGCGACCCCGAGACGCAGGTCGTGCTCGCGCGTCTGACCAGCCCTCTGTCGCGACTGCTGATGGCGGCGGCATCCGGCACGCTCGAGGACGAGCCGGCACCGACGTTCGCCGGCACGGCAGCGATCACCGTGGTGCTCGCGAGCGAGGGCTACCCCGAGGCGCCGCGCACCGGCCGGGTCATCACGGGACTGGATGCCGCGGCATCCGTCCCGGGAGTGCACCTCGCGCACGCCGCGACGGCGGTGCAGGGCGACGGAGTGGTGGCGACGGGTGGACGTGTGCTCAACGTAGTGGCGACGGGCGCCTCGTTCAGCGCCGCGCGCGACCAGGCGTATGCCGCTCTCGAGCGGATCGACCTGGAGGGCTCGCACTACCGGCGCGACATCGCCGCCCGGGTGGCGCTCGACTGACGAGTCGTGTCGTCGTCGGGCCTCACCGGGCGGCGATGGGCGATGCCGCGCGCGCTCAGCGCTTGACGAGGTGCGGCGGGCGCTGCATGAACAGCACGGCGACGACGCCGATCAGCAGCACGATCGCCGGCAGCAGGATCGTCTGCGCCATGGCGTTCGAGAAGCCGTCGACGACGAACGCGGGCAGCTGGCCCGCACCGAAGTCGCCGCCGGCGTTCGAGGCGCCCGGCAGGTTCGCCTCGAGACGCGACTGCATGAACGCGGCGATCGCCGCCGAGCCGAGCACCGAACCGATCGTGCGCGTCGTGTTGTAGATGCCCGCGCCGGCGCCGGCCTGGCGCGGCTCGAGGTTGCGGGTCGCCGTGGTGGCCAGCGGCCCCCACATGCCGGAGTTTCCGACGCCCATCAGGAACGAGGGCAGCAGGAACATCCAGATCGGAGTGTCGGCGTGCATCAGCGAGGAGTACCAGAAGAGCGATCCGGCGACCAGCAGCAGCCCCGGCGCCAGCAGGACGCGGGCGTCGACCCGGTCGAGCAGCCGGCCGGTCAGCGGCGAGAGCACACCCGCGGCGACGGCCATCGGCACGAGCAGCAGCGCCGACTCGGTGGGGGTCAGACCGCGCGCCAACTGCACGAAGAACATGAGCGGCAGCGACATGCTCGTCACCGTGAAGCCGACCGTGGCGATCGTGAAGTTCGACACCGAGAAGTTGCGATCACGGAACAGTGCGAGCGGCACGAGCGGCTCACTGCGGGTCTTCGCCTGCTGCCAGATGAAGAGGGCCATAACGACGACACCGCCCGCGATCATCGTCCAGACCCAGGCGGCCCAGTCGAAGTGCTCGCCCTCCTGCAGACCGAAGACGATGAGGAACAGGCCCACCGCGCTCAGCACGACGCCGACGAGGTCGAAGCGGTGGTGGTGCGTCTCGAGGTTCGGCACGAGCACCCACGCGAGGACGAAGCCGATCACGCCGACGGGCAGGTTGACGAAGAAGATCCACTCCCATCCGAGACCGTCGACGAGCAGGCCGCCGGCCAGCGGGCCGACGAGCATGGCGACCCCGGAGGTCGCTCCCCACAGGCCCATGGCCGCGCCGCGGCGCTGGGGCGGGAAGGTGCGGGTGATGACGGCCATCGTCTGCGGGGTCATGAGTGCGGCACCCAGGCCCTGGATCGCGCGGAAGACGATCAGCATCTCGAGGGATCCCGACAGGCCACAGCCCAGGGATGCGAGCGTGAAGATCGCGAGGCCGATGAGGTAGATGCGCTTCGGTCCGAATCGATCACCCAGACGGCCGGTGATCAGCAGGGGCACGGCATACGCCAGGAGGTAGGCCGACGTGACCCACACGACATTGTCGAGGTTGTTGGTGGACGGGTCGAGGGCCGCCTTGATGGCGGGGTTGGCCACCGAGACGATGGTGGTGTCGACCAGGATCATGAAGAACCCGA
>NZ_MKRU01000010.1:0-4232 GCF_001897985.1 Microbacterium sp. 69-7
TCTGGTCGAGTCGGCAACGAACACGCCACACTCGGACAAGAGCGAGAGACAGCCCAGCCTGCCCCCGACGTGCGCGGCTTTGCGCAGAGCCTCCGGCGCGTCTCCGCGAACGTAGTGTCCCTTCCTTGCGCGGACGAGCTGACCGCCCTCGAGGCTCGCTCGGATCGCGCGGCTCGTCATCCCTGCCGCGCGCAACTCGGCCCGCGTCCACACATCGAACATCGCGCCAGCCTTGTCATCGCACGGTCGGAAAGCAGCCGCCCCTGACAATCAGTGGACAGTCCGCGGCGGGCAGCAGGTGGGGAGGATGTCTGTGCGTTCTGGCGGTGACGGATGCCGCAATAGGGGTGTTCCGTATTCAGTCTCCGCCGCCGGGTCGCACTCGAGCGACCGCAACAACTCGCGGCGCGTGCGGAGGTGACATCCCTCCGAGACTGAATACGGATCGCGAGAGCCGTCGTCGGGGTCGGCGCGAGCCGCTGCGGGCGCGGGCCGTCCCCGTACCCGTACACGCCCGGGCAGGCGGGCAGGAGACCGCGCGCGCGGGCGGATAGGCTCGCGGCATGCAACCGGTGACCCTGCGGACGGCGCGACTCGAGCTCTCGCTGCCGACCGAGAACGACGTCGACGCGATCTACGCCGCCTGTCAGGACGAGCTGATCCAACGCTTCACGACGGTGCCGTCGCCGTACGAGCGCGCGCACGCCGAGGGGTTCGTCGACAAAGTCGCGGGCTGGTGGGATGCCGAGACGGAGGCGACCTGGGCGCTGCGCCACGACGGCATGCTCGCCGGCATGATGGGCCTGCATCGCCTCGGCCAGGGATCCGGCGAACTGGGCTACTGGATGACGCCCGCCGCGCGCGGTCGGGGACTGGTCGTGGAGGCGGCGCAGAGGGTGATCGACTGGGGCTTTTCTTCGGACGGACTGGGATTGCAACGGATCGAGTGGCGCGCCGTGGTCGACAATCCCGCATCGCACCGCGTCGCGCAGCGACTCGGATTCCGCTACGAGGGCCGGGTACGCTCCGCTCTCGTCAACGGAGCCGGCGTGCGCGCCGACGGCCTCATCGCGGGCTTGCTCGCCGACGATGAGCGCGCCCCACAGGTGTGGCCCGCCGCCGGCTGACCCCTGACGCGGTGTCGGGGCGCAGTGGCAGGATGAGGCCATGCCCGAGATGCCGGAGGTGCAAGGTCTCGTCGACTTCCTCGCCGAGCGCGCGACGGGACGCACCATCACGAAGGTGACGGTCGCCCACATCGCGGCGCTCAAGACCTACGACCCGCCCATCGACGGCCTCGTCGGGGGCCGCATCAGTGAAGCCCGGCGCCACGGCAAGTTCGTCGACCTGGCGACGGATGCCGGCATCCATCTCATCTTCCATCTCGCCAAGGCCGGTTGGCTGCGCTGGTACGAGACGGTTCCCGACACGGTGATCCGACCGGGCAAGACGCCGATCGCGCTGCGCGTGCGCCTCGGCGACGGCGCCGGATTCGACCTGACCGAGGCCGGCACCAAGAAATCGCTCGCCGTCTACGTCGCTCGCGACCCACAAGATGTCCCCGGTATCGCCCGCCTCGGTCCCGACCCGCTCGCGGAGGAGTTCACGCGGGATGCACTCGCCGGCCTTCTGGCCGGTCGGCGCACCCAGATCAAGGGCGTGCTGCGCGACCAGTCGATCGTCGCCGGCATCGGCAACGCGTACTCTGACGAGATCCTGCACGCCGCGCGCATGTCGCCCTACGCCCTGGCGGCCGGTCTTGCCGACGACGAGGTCGACCGGCTCTACGACGCGATGCGCACGACCCTGACGGATGCCGTCGCCACGGCGTCCGGCAAGCCGCCCGCCGATCTGAAGGACGCGAAGCGCCGTGGCATGGCGGTGCACGGCCGGCGCGGCGAGGCGTGCACGGTGTGCGGCGACGAAGTGCGCAGCGTCTTCTTCGCGGACAACTCACTGGAGTACTGCCCCACCTGTCAGACGGGCGGAAAGCTACTCGCCGACCGGCGGCTGTCGCGGCTGCTGAAGTAGCGCAGCGTCCCTTGCGACCGACATGGAATGAAAACGTCGTCGGGGCGTTGAGTAGGATCAAGTGCAAGAAACGTGCTCCGGGGTCGGTGTGAATCCGAACCGGCGGTGACAGTCCGCGAGCCCCTCTCACGAGGGGTTGATCCGGTGGAACTCCGGGACCGACGGTGATGCATGACGGTTCGACAGAACCCGATCGCTAGTCCGGATGGGAGGCAGCACGGACGTGGTCGCGCGCACGCGGCGGCGTCTGCGGTGTCGGCCGTGCCCCGGAGCCTCACAGGAGGACGACGGATGGCCGCGACAGACCGCGACGACACGGCGATCGACCGTGCGATGCAGCGCGCCCTCGAGATCGCTCGACGGGGGCCGCGCGGCATCAACCCGCAGGTCGGCGCCGTGCTGCTCTCCTCCGACGGCGAGGTGCTCGCCGAAGGGTGGCACCGGGGAGCCGGCACGGCTCATGCCGAAGTCGACGCGCTGACGAACCTCGCCGCCGCGTCGGGGGCGGATGCCGCGCGCGGTGCGACCGCCGTCGTCACCCTCGAACCGTGCAACCACACCGGCCGCACCGGTCCCTGCAGCGAAGCGCTCATCGCCGCCGGTATCGCGCGCGTGGTGTTCGCCGTCACCGATCCCGGCGAGGCCTCTTCGGGCGGCGCCGCACGTCTGCGCGAGGCCGGGGTCGACGTGATCGGCGGCTGGCGCGCCGACGAGGGTGGCGCGCTCTTGGCCTCCTGGCTGGAGGTGCAGCGGCTCGGCCGCCCCCAGGTCACCGTGAAGTGGGCGCAGTCGCTCGACGGCCGCGGCGCCGCCGCCGACGGCACCAGCCAGTGGATCACCGGTCCGGCAGCCCGCACCGATGTGCATCGCCGCCGCAGCCTCGCCGACGCGATCGTGGTCGGCACCGGCACGCTGCTGGCCGACGATCCCGCCCTCACCGCACGCCGCCCCGACGGCTCGCTCTATGACGAGCAGCCGCGGCCGGTGGTCGTCGGGACCCGAGCCGTGCCGCAGGAAGCCGCCGTGCGCCGGCATCCGCGCCCGTTCATGCAGGACGAGGGCGAGGATCTGCCCGACCTTCTGGAGCGCCTCCGCGAGCTCGGCGCACACCGCGTCTTCGTCGAGGGGGGACCGACTCTCGCATCGTCCTTCCTCCGCCAGCAGCTCGCCGACGAGGTGCTCGTGTACGTCGCTCCCACCCTGCTCGGGGGGCCTCGCCTGGCCCTCGGCGATATCGGCGTCACCTCAATCGGCAACCAGCGGCGACTGCGCGCGGCATCCGTGGAACATCTCGGCGACGACCTGCTCATCGTCGGCCGGTTCGACGGCACGGCCTGCTCACACACCTCCACCACGAAGGAAGAGAACTGATGTTCACCGGAATCATCGAAGAGCGCGGCGAGATCGTCGCCGTCGAGCCGTCGGGTGACGGTGTGCGGATGACCGTCCGTGCCCCGCTGGCCGTCTCCGACGCCCACCACGGCGACTCGATCTCGGTCAGCGGCGTCTGCTTGACCGTCGTCGACCAGGGCGAGGACTGGTTCACCGCCGACGTGATGCGCCAGAGCCTGGACATGGCGACCCTCGGCGCATTCGGCCCCGGCACCCGCGTCAACCTCGAGCGCGCAATGGCCGCACACGGCCGCCTGGGCGGACACATCGTTCAGGGACACGTCGACGGGACCGGCACGGTGCGGGAGGTGCGCCCCGGCGCCGAGTGGCGCGTCATCCGCATCTCGCTGCCCGCGGACCTCGCTCCGCTCGTCGTCGACAAGGGATCGATCGCCGTCGACGGGGTCTCTCTCACGGTTTCGAATGCGTCGGATGCCGCCGCCGCCGATGCCTGGTTCGAGGTGTCGCTGATTCCCGAGACCCTGGAGGCGACGACCCTCGGCGACCGCGTTGCCGGCGACCGCGTCAACCTCGAGACCGACATCCTGGCGCGCCACGTGCAGCGCCTGCTCGCCTTCGCCCCCACCGTTTCCGATTCCGCCGACTCCCTCACCGAAGGAGGCTCACGATGAGCCTTGCCACCATCCCCGAGGCCCTCGAGGCGCTGCGCGCCGGACGTCCCGTCATCGTCGCCGACGATGAGAACCGCGAGAACGAGGGTGACATCACCCTGTCGGCCCAGCTCGCCACGCCCGAGTGGCTCGCCTGGACGATCCGCTGGTCCAGCGGCTTCATCTGTGCGCCCATGC
>NZ_MKRU01000011.1:0-4151 GCF_001897985.1 Microbacterium sp. 69-7
CCGTGCAGTTCTCCCGACTCGCGCATCGTGGCATCCTGCTCGGACTGTCGATCTCACAGTTGATCGTGCTGGGCATCGGCGTGGTCACGGTCGTCGCCACGATCTACACGGGCGGTGGCATGGGGCTGGTCTGGACATCTCCGATCTGGCTCAGCTGTCTGCTGCTCGCGGTCGTCCCCGTGGGCGGGCGCAAGCTCGTGGACTGGCTGCCGATCGTGTCGCGCTGGATGTGGCGGAGCACCGCTGGGCAGTTGATCTTCCGCCGCCGTGTCATCAAGCCGCGTCCCGTCGGCACGCTCGCGCTCCCCGGCGATGCGACCGCGCTGCGCGAATGGGTCGATCCCGAGACGGGCGCGGCGATGGTGCACGACCCCCACGCTCAGACTCTGACCGCGGTGCTGGGGGTGACGCACCCGGCGTTCGTGCTGCTCGATCCGGGCGAGCAGGAGCGGCGGATCAACGGCTGGGGTCGGGTGCTCGCTACCGCGTGCCGCTCAGGCCGGATCGCCCGGCTCCAGGTCTGCGAGCGGACGCTGCCGGACTCAGGCACGGGGCTCGCCGAATGGTGGGCCAGGCACGGCACCGACGACGATTCCTGGCCTGCGACCACCTACCGGGAGCTGATCGAGCGTGCTGGGCCGACCGGCGAGCGCCATGCGACGACCATCTCGATTGCGCTCGATATGAACGCCTCGGGACGACAGATCCGCTCAGCGGGCGGCGGCATCCGTGGAGCTGCCGCCGTGCTGCGTCAGGAGATGACCACGCTCGTCACGGCGCTGCGAGCTGCGGACCTCGCCACGACCGGCTGGCTCGCGCCCGGCGAAGTCGCTGTCATCCTGCGCTCCGCCTACGACCCGGCTGCCGCGCCCGCGCTGGAGCGGCACGCCGACATCGGGCGTTCCCTCGCCACCGCGGGGCCGGTCGCGGTGACCGAGAGCTGGGATCGCGTGCGCACCGACTCCGCGCACCACACCGTGCTTTGGCTCTCCGAGTGGCCGCGCTCGCAGGTGTTCCCCGGATTCCTCGCCCCGCTGCTGCTCACCTCCGGCGTGCAGCGGTCGTTCTCGCTCATCTGCACGCCAGTTCGCGCCGACATCGCGGCCCGCGACCTGCGGAAGAAGAAGGTCGGCCTGCTCTCCGACGCAACCCAACGTGCGAAGATCGGGCAGGTCGAGGACGCCTCGCGCACGGCTGAGTACCAGGACGTGCTCCAGCAGGAGTCCGACCTCACCGCGGGGCACGGCGTGCTCCGCTACACCGGCCTCATCTCCGTCTCCGCGCCCACGGTCGATGAGCTGGATGCCGCCGTCGCCGCCATCGAGCAAGCCGCGGTCCAGGCGTCCTGCGAAACGCGCAGACTCGTCGGCCAGCAGGCCACCGCGTTCGCCGTCGCCGCGATCCCGCTCTGTCGGGACGTGTGACGCACCCAGCCCTCGACCCCGGAAGGAGTAGCCATGCCAACCTTCAGCAACCCCGTGCAGGACGCCACGGAGACCCGCCAGGCGGTGCGGGCGCTCGCTCATGCGAGCCGGGCCTTCGCCGACCCCGAGGACACCTATCAGGTGGTCGGCGAGCTATTAGGGACGCTGCGCTCCCTGGAGCAAGTGCTGGAGCAGGTCGCGGCGGCGCATGTCCTGCACCAAGACAAGGCGTTCCTCGACAACGGCGACCACGAGGCCGGGGTCGACGAGGCTTGGGCCGCCGCCAATGCACTGCGCAGGGCCGCAGAACTCGTCCAGTCAGCCGAGACCGCCGTCGATCAGGCGTCGCAGCATTCGAGCTACATCGCGTGGCACCCGGCACCTGTCGCCAATCGACCTGAGTTGGACCCGTTCTCCCGCGACCCGTTCGAGGCACTCCCGGTCAGCTCCCGGCGAGGACTATCACTATGAGCCCCGGCGACCGCGAGCGCCTGCACACCACGGTCCTGCTCGACCCGGCAGGCGAGCGCCGCGCCGCGCGGAAGGCGCGACGGCGAGCGGCGAGCAAGATCGAGACCGCCGACCGCAAGGCTCAGCAGGAGCGGGCGCGGGCAACATGGGAGGCGGAACGCGAGGCAAGGCGGGCGACGACCTACCTGCCACCGTCCGGCGAGACGCGGCCCGCAGCACTCCGCACGCCCGGCCGTTTCCGGCTGCCGCGCCACCAGGACACAAGCGCGACGCTGGCAGGGGCGTATCCGTTCCTCGCCGAAGGCGGGCTCGGCTCCGCTGGCGTGTTCGTCGGCCAGGATCTCTACAGCGGGGCGTCGTTCGTCTACGACCCGTGGGTGCTCTACGCGCAGGGCATCATCACTGCACCGAACATCGTGCTCGCGGGGATTGTCGGCTCCGGCAAGTCCTCGCTCGCCAAGAGTCTGTATACACGGTCAATCCCATTCGGTCGGAGGGTGTACGTCCCCGGCGATCCGAAAGGCGAGCACACGGCCGTCGCTGAGGCGGTCGGCGGCCGGGCGATCATGCTGGGGCACGGGATGTCTACGCGGCTGAATCCCCTCGATGAGGGGCACCGGCCTTCGGGCCTCAGCGATGCCGAGTGGCAGAGCCAGGTCACCTCCCGACGACGCGACCTGATCGGCGCACTCGCCGAGACCGTCCTCGACCGCGGCCTCACCCCACTGGAGCACACAGCCGTCGACATCGCGCTCGCCGATGCGGTGCGCTCGGCCGAGGTGCCGATCCTTCCGATGGTGGTCGACCGCATCCTCGCTCCGAACGCCGAGAACGACGACGGCAGGCTCGCCGAGGACGGCCGACTCGTCGGACACGCGCTGCGGAGACTCGTGGCCGGTGACTTGGCGGGATTGTTCGACGGCCCGAGCACCGTGCGCTTCGACCCGTCGCTGCCGATGGTGTCGCTAGACCTGTCGCGGGTGGCGGAGAACTCGACGCTCATCTCCGTGCTCATGACGTGTTCGTCGGCGTGGATGGAATCGGCGCTGCTCGACCCGGCGGGCGGCCCGAGGTGGGTCGTTTACGACGAGGCGTGGCGGCTCATGTCGCATCCGGCGCTGCTGCGCCGGATGGACGCACAGTGGCGGCTCGCGCGGCACTACGGCATCGCCAACCTGCTCATTTTCCACAAGCTCAGCGACCTCGACAACGTAGGCGACCAGGGCTCGGCGATGCGTGCGCTCGCCTCGTCGCTGCTCGCCAACGCGGAGACGAGGGTGATCTACCGGCAGGAGAGCGATCAGCTCGGCGCGACCGCCCAGGCCCTGGGGCTCACCGGAACCGAGCAAGGGCTGCTCCCCGGTCTCGGCACCGGGCAGGGGCTCTGGAGGATCAAGAACCGCTCGTTCGTCGTCCAGCACCAGCTCCACCCTGCCGAACTTGCGATGTACGAGACAGGTCAGAAGGCCAGAGGAGCGTGAAATGTCCATCACCCTTTCGCGGCGACGCCGCGCTCGCTCAGCGAGCGCCGAGCAGGAGGACTCAGCCAACGTGCCGCCCGTGCTGCCGGTCGTGACGATGACCGTGCAGGCGAACGCGACGCTGCGCGTCGCGGTCGACGGAGAGCCGTTCGGCCCACCGACGTTCGCTCCGCCGTGGCAGCGGCACTCGTTCGCGCAGATCATCAGCGAAGTGATCGAGCAGCGCCGCTCCCCCGTCCGCGTCGTGGTGCACGAACTCGACGGCACCGTCTACACGGACATCGTGACCGCTCCACTGCACCCTGCATCCCTCGACCAGTCCCCAGCTGAGCTGCCGCCGGCCTCCGTCGAGCACGACGACCTTGCACCCGACGATGCTGCGCCGCTGCACCCGCTCGCACTCCAGAACGCCGAGGGCTTCGTGCCGGGCGAGGATGTTGCCGTCGCGGTCATCGTGCGGCACACCGGAGCAGGCCGCGAAGGTGCAGCTCGGGCGTTGATTGAGACGGGTCTGCTCGACCTCAGCCCCACGCACGAGGTCATCCTGCTCGGCCGCGTATCCGGCACCTGCATCGTCGGGCACCCGGCATGACCAGTTCGTCACCGCGAGCCGGGGCGTTCGGCGACGAGCTGACGAACCTCGCCCTCGGCGCGCTCATCGGTGCGTTGCTGCTGGCCGGTGCGCTGCGCTTGGCCGGGAGCATCGCTGCGTTCGTCACGGGCGCGCCCCAGCCCGCGGCGGGTCTCGAAGCGGGAGTCGGAGTGGTCTTCCGCG
>NZ_MKRU01000012.1:0-24851 GCF_001897985.1 Microbacterium sp. 69-7
AAGTTTCTGGGCGCTGCCGCCGCCATCACGGTGGCCGGAATCGCCCTGACCGGCTGCAGCGGCAGCGCGCCCGCCGCCCCCGCCACCGAGTCCGGCGAGCGGACCATCACCGTCGTCTACCAGAAGACGGCGGCCTTCCATCAACTCGACGACCTCTTCCAGAAGGTCAAGCCCGAGTTCGAGGCCGCCAACCCCGGCGCGACCGTGAAACTGCAGCCGATCGAGTCGGAAGACCAGTACTTCACCAAGCTCGCTCTGATGAACGGCTCACCCGAAACCGCGCCGGACGTCATCTACGAGGACACCTTCCAGATCAAGTCCGACTCCGCCGCCGGATACCTGCTGCCGATCGACGACTACGTCGCGAACTGGGCGGACTGGAGCCAGTTCTACGACGCGGCCAAGCAGGCCGGCCTCGGCGACGACGGCAAGACGTACGGCGTCTCGATGGGAACCGACACCCGTGGCATCTACTTCAATAAGGACATCTTCGCGAAGGCGGGTCTGCCCGTCGATTGGCAGCCGAAGACCTGGGACGACATCATCACGGCCGCCGAGAAGATCAAGGCCGCCGTCCCCGACGTCACGCCGCTCAACATCTACGGCGGCAAGGCAGCCGGCGAGCAGACCTCGATGCAGGGCTTCGAGATGCTCATGTACGGCACGGGCTCGACGCTCTATGACAACGACCAGCAGAAGTGGATCACCGGTTCGAAGGGTATGACCGACTCGCTGTCGTTCTACAAGGAGCTCTACGACAAGGGCCTCGCCACACCGCTGGATCTCGCGCTGGATCCGACGATCGGCAGCCGCGTGTCGACCGAGCTGATCCCGCAGGGCAAGGTCGCTATGGCGATCGACGGATCGTGGCTGCCGGGCGGATGGATGACCGGCGACCACGCGTGGCCGGCCTGGCAGCAGACGATGGGCCTCGCGAAGATGCCGACCCAGGACGGTGCGGACCCGGGCGCGACCTCGATGTCGGGCGGATGGACGCTCGCGGTGGGCGCGCAGACGAAGCACCCCAAGACGGCATTCGATTTCATCGCGATGGCGCTGAACAAGGAGAACACCCTCAAGTACGACACGGAGAACAGCCAGATCGCCGTCCGCGACGACGTGGCCACCTCCCAGGACTACCTGGGCTACAACCCGACCTTCAAGTTCTTCGCCGACCTCGTGAAGGTCACCCACTTCCGCCCGGCCACACCCGACTACTCGCAGATCTCCAGCGCCCTCCAGCAGGCGACGGAGTCGGTCATCACCGGTGACGCGACTCCCGAGCAGGCCGCGAAGACCTACGACGGAGCTCTCACGAAGATCGTCGGCGCCCAGAAGGTGACTCAGGGCAACTGACCACCATGTCGACGATCGCTCGGTCGCCCCTGCGCTCGGCCCCCGACGGGGCCGAGCGCAGGCGGAGCGGCGCCCTCCGTTCCCTGTCGCGTTCCACACCGCTGGTACCGGCGCTCATCCTGCTCGTCGTCTTCCTCGTGGGCCCCATGGTCTTCGCCCTCTGGGGGTCGCTCACCAACGCCGCCCTCACCGGCTATCGCGCGGCGAAGCCGCAGTTCATCGGGTTCGACAACTACGTCTCGCTGTTCTCCGACCCCGACTTCTGGAGCTCGGTCGGTCTCACGCTCTCCTTCGTGTTCTTCTCGGCGATCATCGGCCAGAACGTCCTGGGCATGGCACTCGCCGTGCTGACGCGGGCGGGATCGAAGGTGCTGTCCACCGTCGTCAGCACACTGGTGGTCATCTCCTGGGTTCTCCCCGAGATCGTCGCCGCCTTCGCGCTCTACGCCTTCTTCTCCTCCGACGGCACCCTCAACGCTGCACTGGGAGCTGTCGGCCTGGGCAGCATCAGCTGGCTCATCGACTATCCGATGCTCGCCGTGATCCTCGCCAACATCTGGCGCGGAACGGCGTTCTCGATGCTCGTGTACAACGCGGCTCTCGCCGAGGTCCCCCCGGAGATCACCGAGGCCGCGCAGATCGACGGCACCAACTCGGTGCAGCGCTTCTTCCTCATCACGCTGCCGATGATCCGGCGCTCGATCGCCACGAACCTCATGCTGACCACACTGCAGACCGTCGGCACGTTCGGTCTCATCTGGGTGATGACCGGCGGAGGTCCCGGGACCCGCAGTTCGACCCTGCCCGTGCTCGCCTACCAGGAGGCGTTCAAGTTCGCCCAGGTCGGCTACGGCACCGCGATCGCCGCCGTGACGATCGTGCTCGGCGGCGTCTTCGCGATCCTCTACATCAAGATCCTCAAGCCGGAGGTCGAGTCATGAGCGCCGCTGCTCTGAGCACCCTGACCGTCGACTCACCGGTGCGCAACCGCGGCCGCTGGCTCGCGAACATCATCCTCGTCGCACTCGGTGTCGTCTTCGTCGTCCCGATCGCGTGGATCGTGCTTTCGTCGATCAATCCGGCGGCGACGGTGTCGATGTCGATCCCTACAGGCGCGACCTTCGACAACTTCGCGCAGGTGCTGACCTTCAACCAGTCGTTCCTGCCGCTGTGGAACTCGGCGATCATCTCTTTCGGGACGGCGGCGCTCACCGTCGTCGTCGGCATCCTGGCCGCCTATCCGCTGTCGCGGTTCAACATGCGCTTCCAGCGCGGCTTCCTCTACAGCGTGCTCTTCGGCTCCTGCCTGCCCATCACGGCGCTCATGGTGCCCGTGTACGCGATGTTCGTGCAGCTGAGGCTGCTGGACTCGCTGCTCGGCGTCGTGCTCTTCATGGCGGCGACCTCGCTGCCGATGGCGATATGGATGCTGAAGAACTTCATGGATTCCGTTCCCGTGTCGCTCGAAGAGGCGGCGTGGGTCGACGGTGCATCGCCGATGCGGGCCCTGGCACAGATCGTGCTGCCGCTGATGCGTCCCGGCATCGGCGTCGTCTTCATCTTCGTGTTCACGCAGGCGTGGGGGAACTTCTTCGTTCCGTTCGTGCTCCTGTTCAGCGCCGAGAAGATGCCGGCATCCGTCGCCATCTTCCAGTTCTTCGGCAACCACGGCGCGGTCGCCTACGGTCAGCTCGCCGCCTTCGCGATGGTGTACTCCGTACCGATCCTGGTGCTCTACCTACTGATGCAGCGCCTGACGGGAAGCTCGTTCGCCCTCGCGGGCGGCGTCAAGGGCTGACCCCTCCCCCTCCTCTTCTCCCCTGTCCGGAAAGGACCTCCCATGCACGACCGCAGTGCCCTCGCCCAGCTGCGCATCGACCGCTTCCTCCGCGAGCGGCTCACCGCGAACCTCCACCGCGCCACCGCACCGCTCGATGTCGAGCTGTGGGAGGCGCCGGGCGAACCGGTCACGTTCGCCGAGGCGAGCGCCGCAGACTTCGCCCCGTTCGCGGCGGGCCGCACGTGGGGGCGCCCCTGGGGGACGACATGGCTGCGCGTGCGCGGCGAGGTGCCGGCGTCGTGGCGGGATGCCGAGGGCGCCCCTCTCGCCGGCACGCGCGCCGAGCTGCTGGTCGATCTCGGTTTCACGAGCGGTCAGGTCGGTTTCCAGAGCGAGGCCATGGTGTGGACCACGGACGGGCGACCGCTGCGCGGCATCGCGCCGTTCAACAACGCCGTGACGGAGGCGATCGACGCCGACGGGCGCATCGACGTGTTCATCGAGGCGGCATCCAACCCCGACGTGGGCAGCCTCTTCACGTTCGAACGGACGCCGCTGGGCGACCCTGCGACGGCCGGCACCGATCACATCTATCGGCTGCGGCAGGTGGATGTGGCCCTCCGCGACCTCGAGGTCGCCGCGCTTCGCGCCGACACAGTGGCGCTTCGCGGACTCGCGGAGCAGTTGGATGCCGGCAGCCCCCGCCGTGCCGAGATCCTGGCGGGCCTGGAGGCGATGATCGACGCCGTCGACCCCGACGACGTATCGGGTACCGCCACCGCGGGCCGCGCCGTGCTCGCTCCGCTGCTGGCGCGCCCGGCGCACGCGAGTGCGCACACACTGCACGCCGTCGCGCACGCCCACATCGACTCCGCCTGGCTGTGGCCGGTGCGCGAGACCGCACGCAAGGTCGCGCGGACCTTCTCCAACGTGCTCTCGCTCATGGATGAGGACCCCGACTACGTGTTCGCCAGCTCCTCGGCCCAGCAGTTCGCGTGGGTCAAGCAGTACTACCCCGACCTGTACGCGCGCATCGTCGAACGCGTGCGAGAAGGCCGCTTCATCCCGGTGGGGAGCATGTGGGTCGAATCCGACACCAACATGCCCGGCGGCGAGGCGCTCGCCCGCCAGTTCGTTGTCGGGAAGGGCTTCTTCCAGCGTGAGTTCGGCATCGACACCCCGGAGGTGTGGCTGCCCGACTCGTTCGGCTACACGGGCGCACTGCCACAGATCGCGAAGGCCGCCGGCGCGCGATGGTTCCTCACCCAGAAGATCTCCTGGAACGAGACGAACCGCATGCCACACCACACCTTCCAGTGGGAGGGCATTGACGGCACGCGCCTGTTCACCCATTTCCCGCCCGTCGACAAGTACAACTCCGATGTCTCCGCGGCAGACCTCGCCCACGCCGAACGCAACTACGCCGACAAGGGCCGCGGCACGGTGTCGCTGCTGCCCTACGGCTTCGGCGACGGCGGTGGCGGCCCGACGCGGGAGATGACGGCGGCCATCGCACGCGCCGCCTCGTTGGAGGGGTCGCCCCGGACCATTCACTCCACGCCGGAGCGCTTCTTCACGACCGCCGAAGCGGAGTACCCCGCCCCCGAGGTCTGGGCCGGAGAGCTCTACCTCGAGTTCCACCGCGGCACGTACACCAGTCAGCTGCCGACGAAGCAGGGCAACCGGCGCAGCGAGCATCTGCTCCGCGAAGCCGAGCTGTGGGCGACGACAGCCGCCGTGCGGGTCGGTGCTCCGTATCCGGCGCAGCGACTGGCCCGCATCTGGCAGACGGTGCTGCTGCAGCAGTTCCACGACATCCTGCCCGGCTCATCGATCGCCTGGGTCCACCGCGACGCGGAGCGCAACTACGCGGCCGTCGCCGGCGAACTGGAGGAGATCATCGCCGACAGCCTCGCGGCGATCGCCGGTACAGGGCCACATCTGCTCGCCGTCAACGCGGCGCCGCACGAGCGTGCCGGCGCTCCAGCGCTCGGCGGCGCGGCTGCGGCGCTCCCGGCATCCGTCACGCCCCGCGTGGACGGGCACGGATGGGTGCTCGACAACGGCATCGTCCGCGCCCACATCGACGGCCGCGGCCTCGTCACCTCGCTGGTCGATCACGCCTCGGGGCGCGAGGCCGTGGCCCCGGGCGGCGCGCTCGGACTGCCGCAGCTGCACCGCGACACCCCGACGCAGTGGGACGCGTGGGACATCGACGCCCACTATCGCCACCACGTGACCGATCTCGAGGCCGCCGCATCGATCGTCGTCGAGGCTGACGTGATCATCGTCACGCGCACGTTCGGCTCATCGCAGCTCGTCGAGCACATCCGGCTCGACGAGAGATCGCGGGTGCTGTCGTTCGACCTCGACATCGACTGGCATGAGCAGCAGAAGCTGCTCAAGTTCGCGTTCCCCCTCGACGTGCACACCCACACCGCCGCCTCGGAGATCCAATTCGGCCACATCGAACGCCCGATCCACACGAACACGTCGTGGGATGCCGCGCGCTTCGAGACCGTCGCCCATCGCTGGGTGCGGGTGGCCGAACCCGACTTCGGTGTCGCGATCGTCAACGACTCGACCTACGGCCACGACATCACCCGCCAGGCGCGGGACGGCGGCGGCACGGTGACGACCGCACGGCTGTCGCTCGTGCGCGGCGCACTGTTTCCCGACCCGACGCAGGATCAGGGTCGTCACCGCCTGCACGTGGGAGTCGCGGTAGGCGCCGACGTCCTCACGGCGGTGCGGGAGGGTTACCGGGCGAACCTCCCGGTGCGGACGATCGAGGCGGACGTGACCGAGATCCCGCCGCTCGTGAGCGTGGACCACGAGGGCGTCGTGATCGAGGCGGTCAAGCTGGCCGAGGATGGCAGCGGCGATGTCGTCGTGCGCCTCTACGAAGCCCTCGGCCGTCGTGCCGCGGCACGCGTGAGCCTCGGGTTCGCGGCGACGGGCGTCGTCCAGACCGATCTGCTGGAGCGCGAGGTCGCTCAGACGGCAGTCGTCTCGGCGGACGCGGCGCACGCCGACCTCGCACTGAGGCCGTTCGAGATCGTCACCCTGCGGATGCCGCGGGCGTAGTGCGTTTCGACTCGTCGCTGCGCTCCTCGCGGGGCGACCGGGAAGGGGAGTCGCTCTCCGGTCGTTGAGCGAGCGCAGCAAGTCGAAACGCCGCCGGCTACAGCCGTTCGATGATGGTGGCGTTCGCCATGCCCCCGCCCTCGCACATGGTCTGCAGTCCGTACCGTCCGCCGGTGGACTCGAGGTGCGCGAGGAGCGTACCGAGAAGTCGCGTGCCGCTGGAGCCGAGCGCGTGCCCGAGGGCGATCGCCCCTCCCCAGGGGTTGAGCTTGGCGGCATCCGCGCCGAGTTCGGCAGCCCACGCGAGCGGCACCGGGGCGAACGCCTCGTTGACCTCGTACGCGTCGAGATCGTCGATCGTCAGGCCACCGCGCTCCAGCACGCGACGTGTCGCGGGAATCGGCCCCGTGAGCATCATCAGGGGGTCGTCACCGACGACGGCGAACGCGTGGAAGCGCGCACGCGGCGTCAGCCCCAGCTCGAGCGCCTTCTGCTCGCTCATGATGAGCACCGCGGAGGCGCCGTCGGTCAGCGGAGAAGAGTTGCCGGGTGTGATCAGCCAGTCGATCTCGGGAAAGCGCTCCGCCATGGCATCGGTGCGGAAGGCCGGCGCGAGGCCGGAAAGACCCGCGACGGTGGTGCCCGGGCGCACCGTCTCGTCGATCTCGACACCGTCGACGGCCAGCAGCTGCGAGGCGAATCTGCCCTGGACCTGCGCCTCGGCAGCGCGTTCGTGCGACTCGGCCGCGTACGCGTCGAGCTCGTCGCGCGAGAAGCCCCAGCGCGCCGCGATCAGCTCGGCCGACACGCCCTGGTTCACGAGTCCGTCGGGATAGCGCGCGTGCAACCCCGGTGAGAAGGGTGAACCGGCGACGGATGCCGCGACCCCGAGAGGCACGCGGCTCATCGATTCGACGCCGCCGGCGATGACGATGTCGTACTGTCCGGCCATGACGCCCTGCGCCGCGAACTGCGCGGCCTGCTGGCTCGATCCGCACTGCCGATCGATCGTCGTCGCCGGAACGCGCTCGTCGAATCCGGCCGCGAGCACCGCCTGACGCGCGATGTTCATCGTCTGTTCGCCGACCTGGCTGACGCAGCCGAGCAGCACGTCGTCGATCTGACGGGAGTCGAGTCCGTTGCGTTCGAGCGTCGCGCGCAGCACGTGCGCGGCGAGGTCGACGGGATGGATGCCGCTGAGCGCCCCGCCCGGCTTGCCGCGCCCCGACGGGGTGCGGACGGCGTCGACGATGACGGCGGTGCGCATGTTCATGGCATCCATCCTGTCTCCTGCCCGCGCGCGTGTCAGCACGCGCACCGGTCAGCGGCCCGCCGCCCGTCCGCGCCGTCCGCGCCCGTCAGTACGCGACGACGGGCAGCACCCCCCTCGCGCGGGAGTCGAGCCAGCCGGGGGCACCGGTGAAGGTGACCCGCACGACGTGCAGGCCGCGGCGGAGCGCCGGCAGCGTCACCGAGAACCGGCCGCGGTCGTCGGCATCCAGGGTCACCGTCGCGACGGTCGTGCCGTTGTCGGTCACGGTGACGGTGCCGACGGGCGCGCTGCGGTCGTCGGCCGTGACCTTGCCCGACACACTGACCGACGACCCGTGGCGCACGAGCAGTCGGCTCGGCTGCGCGATCACGTGGGTCGCGACCGGCTGGGCCTCGGTCAGCACCGCGACGGAGCGGGCCGGCACCGTGACGGTGCCCGTGGCGGCATCCCATGTCGTCGTCTTCACGACGGCATCCGACCCGTTCGCCTGCGCCGACGTGAGCGTGAACGAGCGCCCCGACAGCGCGGGCACGGTCTGCGTGGTCGCTTCGGGCGACGCGTTGAAGACGACGAGCGCACCGGCCAGGTCGGGATCGACGTCGGCGCCGACCGTGTCGTCGACGAGCATCGTGATCACGCCCGGCGTCGCGCCGGCGCCGCTGTTCGGGAACGACACCTTCTGCTCGATGCGGTCGGCCGAGCCGAGTCGCAGGAGGGGCACCTCGCCCCGCACCCGCAGCAGGTCGAGGGCGGATGCCTCCGCCGCGGCCATGTCCGCCGGCCCGGGCTTCAGGGCGGGGTCCGCGAGCAGCGGCTGCATGACGGCCCACTTCGCCTGGTTGTCGGCGGCCGGGGGCAGCCCCGACCCGAACGTCGATTCCTGACCGGTCCAGTCGATCCGGTTGAACCAGTCGCCCGAGTTGTAGCTGTTGCGGTCGAGCGACTTCGACCGCAGCAGCTCGGTGCCCGCGTGCCAGAACGACGGGGTCTGCGACAGCGTCACGGTCGCGAGCGACAGGGTGTTCATCCGCACCCGGTCGGCCATCGTCGTGTCTTTCGGCAGCTTCAGCACGCCGAGGTCGTACAGCGTCTCGTTGTCGTGCGCGTCGACGTAGCTGATGATCTCCTCGGGCTCGTCGGCATAGCCCGCCGCCTGCCCGTTGTAGTCGAGCTCCGCTCCCTTCTTCACGCTGCCGTCGGCGGTCGTCAGGGCGAAGTCGGCGAGGTTGCCGGCGAGTCCGAGCTTGACGAGGTCGGTCTGGTGACCGAGGTCGGCGAGCGCCTGCTCGGGGGTGCCGTTGATCGGGTCGCCGTTCGGGTCGGTCGCGAGCCCCGTGCCGTACCCCTGGCGGAAGGTCGAGCCGGCGTCGACGGGGCTGCCGCCGTGCACCGCATCGCGGAGGCGATCGCTGAACGTGCCGATGCCGGTGCCGCCGAGGTTCCCCTGCCGCGCCTGCACGAACAGGGCGTCGTCCTGCACTTCGCCGAAGTTCCAGCCCTCTCCGTAGAGGTACACCTTCTTCCCGTCGACGCCGTCCTTCTTGAGGGTCAGCTCGTCGAGTGCGGCCCGGATGGCGAGCATGTTGTCCTTCGAGTGGTGCCCCATCAGGTCGAACCGGAAGCCGTCGACCTTGTACTCCTTCGCCCACAGCACGACGGAGTCGACCATGAGCTTCTGCGCGACGGCGTGCTCGGTGGCGACGTTCTGGCAGCACGTGGAGGTCTGCACGGCGCCGTTGCCGTCGAGGCGCTGGTAGTAGCCCGGCACGACCTTGTCGAGCACCGACGTGTCCGCCTGCCCCGAGGCCGAGGTGTGGTTGTACACCTCGTCGAGCACGACCTGCAGCCCCATCTTGTGGAGCGACCCGACCATCGTCCGGAACTCGCCCACGCGCGCCCCGCCCTCGGGGTTCACCGCGTACGAGCCCTCGGGCGCCTGGAAGTGGAACGGGTCGTAGCCCCAGTTGAACCCGTCGGTGTCGGCGACCGCCGCGACGCAGGCCTGCTGCTCGGCGGAGTCGGGCGCGAACGACGCGAGGTCGCACGCGGGCACCGCCTGCTGGGCGCGGTTCTCCTCGATCGTCGCGATGTCGAACGACGGCAGCAGGTGCACCGTGTTGATGCCGGCGGATGCCAGCTGCTTCAGCTGCTGCGTGCCGGCGCTGTCCCGGGCGAAGGCGAGGTAGGTGCCGCGCTCGGTCTCGGGCACCGTCTCGTCGCCGATCGAGAAGTCGCGGATGTGCAGCTCGTAGATGGCACGGTCGACGTCGCGCGCGATCACCGGCGCCTTCGTCTTCTTCCACACCTTCGGCGCCCACGCAGGGTCGGCGAGGTCGATCGCGACCGACCGGGTCGAGTTGGCCGTGAGCGCGACCGTGTACGGGTCCGTGACCTGGTTCGTCTCGACCTTTCCGGTCGTCGGGGCGTAGACCGCGACCTCCCAGAGGTACTCGTCGCCGGTCAGCGCCTTCCCGCCCGTGACGCTCCAGGTGCCCGATGCCGAATCGAAGGATGCCTCGCGCCGCGCGGGATCGCCCGTCGCACCGGCATCCCACGTCAGGAGCGTGGCCGTCTGCGCCGTCGGCGCCCAGACGCGGAAGGTCGGCTTGGATCCGCGGAAGGAGACCCCCAGGTCGTCGTCAGCGACGGCGTCGGCGTAGAGGTCGTCGAGCACGCCCGGGATCTGCACGCCGGTGTATGCGGTGAGCTTGCCGTCGGCACCGCGCTGCGCGACGGCAAGCTGCCCGCGCAGGAGCGTCGCGACGGCGTCGCGGTCCTGCCCCTCGACGTGCAGGGCGACGAAGCCGGAGAGAGCCGGGAAGCGCGCGCGCTGCGCGTCGGTCAGCCCGTCGCCGACGCGTGTCAGCGTCACCGGGTCGCCGTCCGTCCCGGTGACGTCGCCGTCCGAGACGGCGAGCGCCGCCGTGGCCGAGCCGTACAGCTGCCAGGTCGCACCGACGGCGGGTGCGCCGAGCTCGCCGGGCCACGCGATCGTGTCGGCGTCGATCCAGTGCGCGCGCGACTGGCCGGTGCCGGGGAGCGGCGGGTCGGCCGAGACGATCTCGAGCAGGTGCGTCGCCACGTCGTAGCGGAACGAGACGCGCTTGCCCTCGGTGGCCGAGAACGCGATGTTCGCGCCGTCGCGCGCGCCGTCGGCGCCGTAGTTCTCCGCCCAGCTGAGCCCGTGCGCGACCTTCAGCTCGTACGAGCCGGTCGGCAGCTTCGTCGTCGAGAACTCGTAGACGCCGTCGCGGTCGCCGTCGAACATCATCGCGCGCAGGCAGTCGGGCGCCCAGTCGCCCGCGCAGCCGAGCTCCGACTGGAACGAGCCTGCGAGGGTGACGACGGGGCCGTCATCGCTCGACTGCACGACCTTCGTGCGCGGGTCGAACCAGAAGGTCACCGGTCCGCCGGCGTGGCGGAGGACGAGGTTTGAGCCGCTCGCGACGCCGCCCTGGCCGTAGTTCTCGTCCCAGCTCTTCTCGGTCGCGACCTTGTACTCGTAGTCGCCGGCGGGCAGGTCGACCGTCAGCCGCCAGATGCCCTCGACCTGGGTCATCTGCGCCTGATCGCAGTCGGGCGCCCAGTCGCCCGCGCAGCCCATCTCGGTGTTCAGCGACCCCGGAATGCTGACGAATTCGTACGGCGTCGCGTCGTCGGGCTCCTCCGGCGCCGGGTCGTCGACGAGGTTCACGCGGTTGCCGACGGAGGCGTAGGTGGATGCCGCGGAGCGGCCACCGGCAGCGTCGGTCGACACGGCGCGGTACTCGACGAGCGTGCCGGCGGCGAGACCCGCGACGTCGTGGAAGACGCCGGGCGTCGTGTCCTCGGCCGTGCCGAGCGGGTGCCACTCGTCACCGCCGACGACGCGCCAGGCGAAGCTCGTCTGCCGCCACGACTGGTCGGCGGTCGCCGAGACGGCGACCTGACCCGACAGCCCCGCACCGGCGGCCGGCGCCGTCACCTCGAGGGGCGCAGGCGCGGCGGGGGCTGTCACGGTGGCGTCCGCGCGGTAGACGACCGCGGAGAGGGCGGGAACCGTGACGGCGGCCGTGGCGTCGGCGCCGGTCGTGAGCGAGCCCGTCGCGCCGTAGACACCCGTGAACGAGGCATCCGCCGTCAGCGTCGGCATCGTGACGGTCGCCTCGGATGCCGTGTTGTTGAGCGCGACGAGGTACTCGACCTTCTCGTCGGCGCCGACTCGCGAGAAGGCGTACACGCCGTCTTTCGCGTACCGCTCGATCTGCGCGCCGTCGACGAGTGCCGGATGCTGCGCGCGCAGCGCCGAGAGCCCGGCGATGTGCGTGTACAGGGCGGTGTCGGTGCCGTAGCGGTCGGCCGATCCCACCGGCGTGCCGTCGATCAGGGTCTGGTTCTGATACTCCGGCACCTCGCTCGCGAACAGGGTCTGCCGAGCGCTCTTGTCGCCGCCGGGGTCGGCCCCGGTGAAGCCCTGCTCGTCGCCGTAGTAGACGACCGGCTGGCCGCGGCTGAGGAACAGCAGGTCGTGCGCGAGCAGATCGCGCCCCGAGGCATCCGGCGTGTTCTTCAGGAAGTAGCCGATCCGCCCCATGTCGTGATTGCCGAGGAAGGTCGGCAACGCCGTCGCCGACGAGTCGGGCGTCGTGTAGCGGTCGTCGCCGGCGAACATCTTCTGCAGCACCTGCGCGTCGCCGCCCTTGGCGAAGCTCGTCGCGGCCGACTGGAACGCGAAGTCGAGCACCGAGTTCATGTCGGTGTCGCGCACGTACGGCGAGAGCACGGCGGGGTCGGCGTCGTACACCTCGCCGAACATGAAGAAGTCGGGCTTGCCCTGACTGTGCGCGTAGTCGAGCACCTTGGCCGTCCACTGCTGCCAGAACGGGAAGTCGACGTGCTTGGCCGTGTCGATGCGGAATCCGTCGATGCCGAGGTCGATCCACGACTCGTACACGTCGGCGAAGCCGTTCACGACGGCCGGGTTCTCGGTCATGAGGTCGTCGAGCCCGGAGAAGTCGCCGTACGTCGTCGACTCGCCCTGATAGGTGGAGTCACCGCGGTTGTGGTATAGCGTGACGTCGTTGAGCCAGGCCGGCACCTTCACGTTCGCCTCGGCCGGGTCGACGACGGGGGTGTACGGGAAGCTCGTGGCCGCATCCATCGTCGGGAACGTGTCGGTGCCGGCGAAGTCGGCGGGGTCGAAGGCGTTCCCCGCGGCATCGGTGTACGGCTTCGTCGCCTGGTCGATGTAGGTGTACTGGTTCTCGGCGTACGAGATGACGTCGGCGGTGTGGTTCGTGATGATGTCGAAGTAGACGTCGATGCCGCGGCTGTGCGCGTCGTCGATGAAGGCCTTCAGCTCGTCGTTCGTGCCGAGGTGCGGGTCGATGCGGGTGAAGTCGGTGATCCAGTAGCCGTGGTACCCGGCGCTCGCGTGCTCGCCCTCGCCCTGGACGGGCTTGTTCATGAAGCTCGGCGTCAGCCAGATCGCGTTCGTGCCGAGTCCCGCGATGTAGTCGAGGTTCGCGCGCAGGCCTGCGATGTCGCCGCCGTTGTAGAAGCCGCTCGAGGTCGGGTCGAACCCGGTGGTGAGGCGGTCGCCGGTGAGGCCGCCAGTGTCGTTCGCGGTGTCGCCGTTGGCGAACCGGTCGGTCATGACGAAGTAGAACTGCTTGCCGTCGCCGGCCTGGCGCGCGGGCGCGGAGACGATCGCGTCGTCGGCAGCGGTGTACCCGGATGCCAAGGTGTTGGTCTCGATCGCGATGCGGTGCGAGGTGTCGTCGTAGACGAAGCGGAGCGAGGCCGGTCCGGCGATGGTGAGCGGGATGTTCGCTCCCCCGGCCGCGCCGTCGGCGCCGTAGCTCTCGTCCCACGCGGCGTTCAGCGCGATCTTGTACTCGTACGTGCCCGCCGGCACGTCGAACGTGCGCGCGTACTGCGTGGTGCCGTCGACCGGTTCGAGCGTGGTCGCGGCGCACGCGGGATCCCAGTCGCCGGGGCATCCCAGCTCGCTCTGCAGGTCGCCGACGAGCGTGGGCACGCGATCGGCGGCGAGGGTGGGCGCGGCAGTGACGGCGACGGCGCCGGCCCCGACGAGGACGGCGGCGGCGAGCAGCGCGAACGCGCGCCGCGCGGGGGTGGACAGGGTCGTCGTCGACTGAGGCACGCGGAGCTCCCGGGGTGTACGGGCACGGCACCGTGCCCTGAGCAGGTACCCCCGACGCTACTGGGACCGGTCACAGTTCGGTATGAGAATCCTCTCATTCAGCCATGATCCGGGTGTGAGGCATCCCCGCCCCGACCCGGTGCCGCCGGGCGCGCTGCGCCGGGGCGGGGCGGGGCGGGACGGGACGAGGATGCTTCGAGCCGGATCAGCCCTCGGCTTCGGCGGCGCGGAGCGAAATCGTCGAGGTGCCGGCCTCGTCGACGAACCCCTCGATGTGGCGCTCGTCCACGCCGCTGTAGGCCGACAGCGGACGGATGAGCGCGTTGGATGCCGCCTGCTCCATGATGTGCGCCGTCCACCCGACGACCCGCGCCGCGACGAACAGCGGGGTGAAGGTCAGGGTGTCGAAGCCCATCAGGTTGTACGCGGGACCCGACGGGTAGTCGAGGTTCGGGTAGATGCCCTTGCGGGCGACGAACTCGCGCTCCAGCGTCGCGTAGAGCGCCTCGACATCGGGGCGGTCGTAGTAGGCGATGAGCGTGTCGAGGGCGGCCTTCATCGTCGGCACGCGCGAGTCGCCGTGCTTGTAGACGCGGTGACCGAAGCCCATGATCTTGCGCTTGTCGGCGAGTGCCCGATCAAGCCACGGCATCACGTTGTCGGCATCGCCGATCTCGTCGAAGATGTGCAGCACGGCTTCGTTCGCACCGCCGTGCAGCGGTCCCTTGAGCGCGCCGATCGCACCGACCACGGCCGAGTACAGGTCGCTGAGGGTCGAGGTGATCACCCGCGCCGTGAAGGTCGACGCGTTGAACGAGTGCTCCGCGTACAGGATCATCGAGCGGTTGAACGCGTCGACGACCACCGGGTCGAACTCCTCGCCGAAGGTCATCCACAGGAAGTTCGCCGCGTAGTCGAGGTCGTCGCGCGGGGCGATGAGCTCCTGTCCGCGGCGACGACGCTGACCGTACGCGACGATCGCGGGGAGGGCGGCGAACAGACGGATGCTGCGGGCCAGGTTCTCCTCTCGAGAACCGCTCGCGTCGAGCACCGATCCGGTGCCGACGAGATCGCGCGCACCGAGGACGCTCACGGCCGAGCGCGCCTCGTCCATCGGATGCGCCTCCATCGGGGTCAGGTCGATGACGGCCCTGACGTCGTCGGCGAGCGCCCGGTGCTGCCGCTCGGTCGCGCGCAGCTCGGCGAGCTGGTCGTCGGTGGGCAGCTCGCCGTTCCAGAGCAGGTACGCGACCGCTTCAGCGGACTGCGTGGCGGCCAGCTCGTGCACGGGGTAGCCGCGGTAGAGCAGCGAGTTGGTCTCCGGGTTGACCTTGCTGATGGCGGTCGCATCGGCGACGACGCCCGCGAGCCCCTTGTGGATCTGGGACGGGGTCTGCTGGTCGCTCATGACTGCTCCTTTGCACGTGCGGGCCGGTTGCGGCTGCAACCATGTCCCAGTTTCTGTCCTGTGGATGCCCCGATTGCGACCTCTTGTGGGACATGGTCGGTCGCAAGTGGGACGAGGGTCAAGGGGAGGGGAGGGTGAAGGGGTGATCAGCGGGAGATCTGAAAGTTGAAGACGTTTGAATCGAAGCGGTTGTAGCCCTCGTAGTCGATGAGGTCGTACAGGTCGGCGCGGTGCTGCATCTCACCCAGACGCGAGGTCAGATGCCCCTCGTCGTTCAGCGTATCCAGCGCACGGGATGCCGCGCCCATCGCGATCCGCAGCAGCGAGACGGGCCAGATGACGATCTGCACGCCCGCGCCCCGGAGCTGGTCCACGGTGAAGAGGTCGCTCTTGCCGAACTCGGTCATATTCGCGAGCACCGGCACGTCGACGGCGGCGCACACGGCCTCGAACTCGCTCAGGTCGCGCATCGCCTCGGGGAAGATCGCGTCGGCCCCGGCATCCACGAGCGCCTTGGCGCGATCGATGGCGGCGTCCAGGCCTTCGATCGCACGGATGTCGGTGCGCGCCATGATGAGGAAGTTCGGGTCGCGGCGGGCGTCGACCGCCGCGCGGATGCGCTGGAGGGCGGTGCCGGTGTCGACGACCTGCTTGCCGTCGAGGTGACCGCAGCGCTTCGGGTTCACCTGGTCTTCGATGTGGGTGCCAGCCAGCCCCGCGTCTTCCAGGGTCTGGATGGTGCGGGCGACGTTCATCGGCTCGCCGAAGCCGGTATCGGCGTCGATGATCGCCGGGAGCTCGGTCATGCGGGCGATCTGCTGGCCGCGCCCGGCGACCTCCGTCAGCGTCGTCAGGCCGATGTCGGGAAGGCCGAGGTCGGCGCTCAACACGGCCCCGGAGATGTAGACGCCCTCGAAGCCCTTCTGCTCGATGAGCCGTGCCGACAGGGGATTGAACGCGCCGGGAAAGCGCACGAGCTCCCCCGCCCGCAGCCGCTCGCGCAGGACGCGCCGCTTCTCGGATGCCGGGGTCTGGCTGTACAGCATCAGAACAGCCCCTTCGGGCTCGCCGCCGTGGCCAGCACGCCGTCGCGGGCGACGATGTTGAGCTCTCGCACCTCGTCGGCGGTCAGCTCGGGCAGCCGCTCGGCGAGAGCGAGGAACCGCTCGATCTCGGCCGGGGCGAGCACGGGCTCGGCGAGCAGGCGGAACTTGCGCACGTAGTCGGCGCGGGCGAACGGGCGCGCCCCGAGCGGGTGGGCGTCGGCGACGGCGATCTCGTCCACGATCGTCGACCCGTCCGTGAGACGGATCTCCACGCGTCCGCCGAACGCCTTCTCGTCGGGGTCCTCGGAGTGGTACCGGCGGGTCCACTCGGCATCCTCCGCCGTCGTGATCTTGTGCCACAGCGCCACCGTGTCTTCGCGGGCGGCGCGAGCGGGCAGGTACGAGTCGACGTGGTGCCAGCCGCCGTCCTGCAGCGCGACGGCGAAGATGTACGGGATCGAGTGGTCGAGGGTCTCGCGGGAGGCCTGCGGATCGTACTTCTGCGGATCGTTCGCTCCCGAGCCGATCACGTAGTGGGTGTGGTGGCTCGTGTGCAGCACGATGCTCTCCACCTTCGCCGGGTCGGCGAGCTCGGGGTGGCTGCCGTGGAGCTTTCGGGCCAGGTCGATCCACGCCTGCGCCTGATACTCGGCGGAGTGCTCCTTCGTGTACGAGTCGAGGATCGCGCGCTTGGGCTCGCCGGGCGCGGGAAGCGGAACGTCGTACGCGGCATCCTTGCCGTCGAGCATCCATGCGATGACGCCGTCTTCGCCTTCGTAGATCGGCGACGGAGAGGTCTGCCCGCGCATCGCACGGTCGACGGCTTCGACCGCCATCTTGCCGGCGAAGGCGGGGGCGTGCGCCTTCCACGTGGAGATCTCGCCCTTGCGGGACTGACGGGTGGCCGTGGTCGTGTGCAGCGCCTGCGCGACGGCCTGGGCGATGGTGTCGGCGTCGAGTCCGAGCAGGGTGCCGATGCCGGCGGCCGCCGACGGACCGAGGTGCGCGACGTGGTCGATCTTGTGCTTGTGCAGGCTGATGGCGCGCACGAGGTCCATCTGGATCTCGTAGCCGGTCGCGATGGCGCGCACCAAGGCCGCGCCGTCGACGCCGACGTGCTGGGCGACGGCGAGGATCGGCGGGATGTTGTCGCCCGGGTGCGAGTACTCCGCGGCGAGGAAGGTGTCGTGGTAGTCGAGCTCGCGCACGGCCACCCCGTTCGCCCACGCCGCCCACTCGGGACTGGTGCGCACCTCGTTCGGCTCGCCGAACACCGTCGCACCCGAACCTCCCCGCGAGACCGGGTGGTCGAGGGCCTGGGCGCGCGCCGCGGTGACGGGGCCCCGGGTGAGGGATGCCGCCGCCACGGACGCATTGTCGATGACGCGGTTGATGATCATCTCGACGACGGCGGGCTCGACGGCGACCGGGTCGGCGGCGACCTCGGCGATCTTGTGTGCGAGCTGGTCTTCGCGGGCGAGGTTCTCTTCGCTCCGGTGCACACGGACGTGGTGGATGACGGTCATGGGGTTCCTTCCAACGAGGCGAGGATGGCGACGAGCGCGTTGTGCAAGTGGACGTGGGTGGCGTGCGCGGCGAGCTCCGCGTCGCCTGCGGCGACGGCGGATGCGATCAGGCGGTGCTCGGCGACGGATGCCGCGAGCCGCGCCGGATTGTCGCGCGCGAGCCGGCGGACCCGGACGAGGTGGGTGCGCACGGTCTTCAGGGCCGCGGTCAGATAGTCGTTGGCGACGGCCGCGTCGAGCGTTTCGTCGAAGCGCGCGATGAGCGCGTAGTAGGCGTCGGGGTCGGCGGCGGCATCCGTGCGGGCGAACTCACCGGCCAACGCCGCGAACAGCGCTCCCTCTGCCCCGCCGGCGGCGAGGCGCGCAGCCGTCTCCTCCAGGGCGCGGCGCACCTCGAAGAGCTCACGGATGTCGCCCGCATCGATGTCGCTGACCACCGTCAGTCGCGGCGACGGCTGCACGACGAGGCCGTCGGCGAGGAGGCGCCCGAGTGCTTCGCGCAGCGGCGTGCGGCTCACGCCCAGGCGGACGGACTGCTCGACTTCGGCGAGCACCGTGCCGGGCGCCAGATCGCCGGACTGGATCTCGTCGAGGAGCACCCGGTAGGCACGGTCACTGGCACGCACGCGGTCTCCTCTCGACACCCATAGTGTATACATCAGCGAGGCTGCGAGGAAGCGATGACCGCTTTCGGTGCCCTAATGCATACAGAAGGCAACAGCCGCGTGCGGATTCACCCGGCCGCGTGCAGCCGATGGGTCAGCACGGCGACGTGGAGAGCGGCGACCTGCTCCCCATCGTCGAAATCGACGCCGAGAAGGTCTTCGAGCAGGGCGATGCGCTGATAGAACACCGACCGCGACAGGTGCGCCGCTTCGGCGGCCGCCGTGCGGTTGGACGGATGCGCGAGCAGCGCCGTCAGCACCTCGAAAAGGTCGCCGCCCCGAGCGCGACCGTCGGCCAGCACCGGATCGAGCATCCGCTCCGCGTGCGCGACGAGGCGATGATCGTCGCGGAGCGCCGCCACCACCCGGGTGAGGGGACGCTCGGCCACGCGCCGGCCGTCCGCGCCGCGGCGGGAAGCGCCGCGCAAGCTGTCGTCGGCACCGACGAGGTCGATCGTCTCGCGAAGGCCCGCGACGAGCGTTCCGACCGCGCGCTCGTACGCGGCCGCGGGCTCGAGCGCGGGGATGACCGCGCCCGGGCCGAGCACGACCCGCGCCCGCGCCGACGTCGACCCCGCCCGCAGGGCATCTTCGAGTGCGACGGCGAAGGCGTCGGCACGGTTGTCGGCAGCGCTCGTCGCGCGGCCCGCGACCGCCAGGATCAGCGGCGTGCGCACCAGCGCCGACCCGTCGTCGAGGGTCGTGCTCGTGCCGCACACGACGCGCACGCCGATCGCCGCGGCGGCGATGTCGGCGGCGGCCGCGACCGTGACCGCGTCGCCGCCCCGGCCCGACGACACGAGGGCGACCACCGCGAAGGCCACCGTGCCGACGAGGGGCATTCCCGCGGCATCCAATCGCGCCGCCACCGCGGACAGACTGGTGAATCGTCCGTCGATCAGCGCGTCGACCACGCGCCGACGCCCCAGCCGCGACCACTCCTCGCCGCCGGGATCGGCGAGCCTGCCGAGGGCGAGCGCGGTGGCCGCCTGCTCGAGCACGGCGTCGCGTCCGGCGAGGTGGGCGGCGCCGGGCAGCGCCACGAGCCATCCCCAGCGGATGCCGCGGGCCTCCACCGGCACGATCGTGCGCCCCTCCCGGTCGGGCGCCGCGGCGGCGGCGCGGGACCGACGCGCCCAGTCGCGGAGCGTGCGGGTCTCGGCGGCACCGCCGACGTGGGCGACGACGACCTCGTGCCCGACGCTCTCCAGCACCACCGGGGCGGCCAGCGTGAGACCGACCTGCTCGACGATGAACTCCGTCGGCGCCCCGCGCAGCGCAAGTCCCGTGAACAGGGTGCGCACCGCGTCGCGGGCTTCCAGAGCCGCCGTCTGGTCGGCGATGATCCGGCGGTGCACGGCCTCGGTGATGGTGACGAACTTCACCTCCCGGTGCAGCACGATCAGCGCGATGTCGGCGCTGCGTGCGGCATCGGCCAGCACCGCCGGCACGTAGCGGTAGTGGGCGCCCAGCTCGAGCACGATGCCCGCAGCGCCCACCTCGGCCAGCTGCGCGACGAAGTGCGCCAGCCGTCGCGGATCGTCCGGCCATCCCGAACCGGTGGACAGGAGCAACTCTCCGCCTTCGAGCAGTCGCGCGACATCCGCGCTGTCGGAGACGTGCACCCAGCGCACAGGCGCCTCCAACGCGGCTCCGCCGACCACGACGACCGGGGCGCCGGGCGCGAAGGCGTCGAGGGCCAGCACCTCGGAGACGGTCGGCAGAACGGCGGCCGGACGTTCTGTCCGAGAACCGTCCACATCGCGACGATCAGACACCTGCGTCTCCCCCCTGTGCTCCGTCAGCATAAGCATGTCACGACCCGGTCGAACTGTCCGAACAGGAGCGCTCATGGACCTCATCCGTCATCACATCGCCGGCCAGTCCGTCGGATCGACCGAACGCACCGGCCCCGTCTACGACCCCGCGACCGGTGCCGTGCAGGCCGAGGTCGCCTTCGCGTCGACCGCCGAGACGGATGCCGCGATCGCGGCGGCCGCGGCGGCGCTGCCGGCCTGGCGCGCGACGAGCCTCATCAAGCGGGCGGACGTCTTCTTCCGCCTCCGCCACCTGCTGGTCGAACGCGCCGACGAGCTGGCCGCGATCATCACCGCCGAGCACGGCAAGGTGCTCTCGGATGCGAAGGGCGAGATCAGCCGCGGCATCGAGAACGTCGAGTTCGCCGCCGGGCTCGTGCACCTGCTGAAGGGCGAGCATGCCGAACAGGTGTCGCGGGGCGTCGACGTGCACTCGGTGAAGCAGCCGGTGGGCGTCGTGGGCGCGATCACGCCGTTCAACTTCCCGGTGATGGTGCCGCTGTGGATGACGGCATCCGCCATCGCCTGCGGCAACACGGTGGTCCTCAAGCCGAGCGAGAAGGACCCCTCCGCCGCCCTCTTCCTGGCGCGTCTGTACGAGGAGGCGGGCCTTCCCGCCGGTGTCCTCAACGTCGTGCAGGGCGACAAGGTGGCCGTCGACGCGATCCTCGACTCCCCCACCGTGCGTGCCGTCAGCTTCGTGGGCTCGACTCCGATCGCCCGCTCGATCTACGAGCGCGCCGCCGCCGCGGGCAAGCGCGTGCAGGCGCTCGGCGGCGCGAAGAACCACATGGTCGTCATGCCCGACGCCGACCTGGATGCCGCGGCCGACGCCGCCGTCTCGGCCGCGTACGGCTCGGCCGGCGAGCGCTGCATGGCCGTCTCGGTTCTCGTCGCGGTGGGTGACGAGGTCGCCGATGCGCTCGTGGAGAAGGTCGCCGAGCGCATCGCGGGCCTGACGATCGGACCGGGCACGGATGCGGCGAGCGAGATGGGACCGCTCATCACCCGCGAGCACCGCGACAAGGTGGCCTCCTACGTCACCGGCGCCGCCGCGGAGGGTGCGACGGTCGTCGTCGACGGTACGACGCAGCGCTTCGAGGGCGACGGCTTCTTCATCGGCGTCTCGCTCGTCGACCGGGTCGCCCCCGGCATGAGGGTCTACGACGAGGAGATCTTCGGCCCCGTGCTCTCCGTCGCCCGCGTCGCGACGTACGACGAGGCGGTCGCCCTCATCAATGCGAGCCCGTTCGCCAACGGCACCGCGGTGTTCACGCGCGACGGCGGCACCGCCCGCCAGTTCGAGTTCGACATCGAAGTCGGTATGGTCGGCATCAACGTGCCGATCCCGGTGCCGGTGGGCGCGTTCTCGTTCGGCGGCTGGCGCAACTCGCTGTTCGGCGACACGCACATCTACGGCCCGGAGTCGATCCACTTCTACACGCGGAGCAAGGTCGTGACGACCCGCTGGCCCGACCCCAGCGAGAGCCAGATCAGCCTCGGCTTCCCGAGCAACCACTGAGTCCGCGGCATCCGGAGGAGACATCATGAGCACCATCGACCCGATCGCCGACCCGGCGGCCGACGCCGCCGTTCGCGGCGACGACCGCAGCCACGTCTTCCACTCGTGGAGCGCGCAGGCGCTCATCGACCCGCTGCCGGTCGCGGGAGGCGAAGGCGCGACGTTCTGGGACTACGCGGGAAACCGCTACCTCGACTTCTCGTCGCAGCTGGTGAACCTCAACCTCGGCCACCAGCATCCCGACCTCGTCGCGGCGATCCAGGAGCAGGCGGGTCGCCTCGCCACGATCCAGCCGTCGATGGCCAACGCCACGCGCGGCGAACTGGCGCGCCGCATCAGCGAGATCGCTCCCGACGGCTTCTCGAAGGTGTTCTTCACCAACGGCGGAGCCGATGCCAACGAGAACGCGGTCCGGATGGCGCGCCTGGTCACCGGTAAGCGCAAGGTGCTGGCGATGTACCGCAGCTATCACGGCAACACCTCGACCGCGATCACCCTCACGGGCGACCCGCGCCGGTGGGCCAACGAGCCGGCAGACGCCTCGGTCGTGCATTTCTTCGGCCCGTACGCCTACCGGTCGCCGTTCCACGCGGACTCGCCGGAGCAGGAGGCCGAGCGTGCGCTCGCCCACCTCGAGCAGACGATCATCCTGGAAGGCGCCTCGACCATCGGCGCGATCATCATCGAGTCGGTCGTCGGCACCAACGGCGTGCTGATCCCGCCGCCGGGCTACCTGCCGGGAGTGCGCGAGCTCTGCGACCGCTACGGCATCGTCTACATCGCCGACGAGGTCATGGTCGGCTTCGGACGCCTGGGCACCTGGTGGGGGTTCGAGAACTTCGACGTCGTGCCCGACCTCATCACCTTCGCGAAGGGCGTCAACTCCGGCTACGTGCCGTTGGGCGGCGTCGTCGTCTCCGACCGCATCGCCGCGCACTTCGACACGGTCTCCTTCCCGGGAGGGCTGACCTACTCCGGTCACCCGCTGGCCTGCGCCCCGGGTGTGGCGACCTTCGAGGTCTTCCGCCGCGACGGCATCCTGGAGCGCGTCCGCGACCTCGGCGAGCGCGTCGTGCGCCCGCGACTGGAGCAGATGGCCGAACGGCATCCGTCGGTCGGAGAGGTGCGCGGTCTGGGCCTGTTCTGGGCGATCGAGCTCGTGCGCGACCGGCACAGTCGCGAGCCGCTCGTACCGTTCAACGCGGCGGGAGCGGATGCCGCCCCGATGGCCGCGTTCGCGGCGGCGTGCAAGAAGGCGGGCCTGTGGCCGTTCACGCACTTCAACCGCGTGCACGTGGCGCCGCCGCTGATCATCTCGGAGGACGACCTGGTGCGCGGCCTCGACGTCATCGACCGCGCGCTGGAGGTCACCGACGCCGAGGTGGCGTCGTGACCGCGTCGACAGCGGTGCTCCGCAACATCATCGACGGGGTACCGGTCGCGTCATCGGGTACGGCTCTGCCGCTCGTGAGCCCCGTGACCGGCGAGGTCTACGGCCACGCTCCGGTCTCGACGGCGGCGGAGGTGGATGCCGCATTCGCGGCGGCATCCCGCGCCTTCGACACGTGGAAGCGCACGACGCCCGCCCAGCGCCAACTGCTGCTGTTCCGCCTCGCTGATGCGCTGGAGGCGCGGGCCGACGAGTTCGCCGATCTGGAGTCGCAGGACACGGGCAAGCCCCGCGCGAACCTGGTCGCCGACGAGATCGTCCAATCCGTGGACCAGCTCCGCTTCTTCGCGGGCGCAGCCCGTGACCTCGACGGGCGGGCGGCGGCGGAGTACGCGGAGGGTTTCACGTCGTACGTCCGCCGCGAGCCGATCGGTGTGGTCGCGCAGGTGACGCCGTGGAACTACCCGCTGAACATGGCGGTGTGGAAGATCGGGCCGGCTCTCGCGGCCGGCAACACCGTCGTGCTGAAGCCGAGCGAGACGACGCCTCAGACCACCGTGCGCCTCGCTGAGATCGCCGCCGAGATCTTGCCCGCCGGGGTCTTCAACGTCGTCCTCGGCGACCGGGAGACCGGCCGGATGCTGGTGGAGCACCCCACCCCGCAGCTCGTCGCGATCACCGGCTCGGTGCGCGCGGGCATGCAGGTGGCCGCCTCGGCCGCGCGGGACCTCAAGCGCGTGCACCTCGAGCTCGGCGGCAAAGCGCCGGCGCTCGTGTTCGCCGACGCCGACCTCGACCGCGCCGCGCGCGGCATCGTGGAGGCCGCGTTCTTCAACGCCGGTCAGGACTGCACGGCCGCGACGCGCGTGCTCGTGGATGCCGCGGTGCACGACCAGCTGGTCGCGAAGCTCGTCGCCCACACCCGCGATCACGCGAAGACGGGCGCGCCGGATGACCCGGAGGCCTTCTTCGGCCCGGTGAACAACCCCGACCAGCTCGTGCGGGTGCAGGGGTTCGTCGACCGGCTGCCGTCGCACGCGTCGATCGCGATCGGCGGGCGCCGCCAGGGCGATGCCGGCTGCTTCTTCGAGGCGACGATCGTCACGGGCGTCCGCCAGGACGACGAGGTCGTACAGCAGGAGATCTTCGGCCCCGTGCTCACGGTGCAGCCGTTCGCGTCGGAAGAGGAAGCGCTCGCGCTGGCGAACGGCGTGCCGTACGCCCTCGCGGCATCCGTGTGGACGCGCGAGCACGCGCGGGCGCTGCGGTTCTCGCGCGACCTCGACTTCGGCTGCGTCTGGATCAACGCGCACATCCCGTTCGTCTCGGATATGCCCCACGGCGGCTTCAAGCACTCCGGGTACGGCAAGGACCTCTCGATCTACGGCTTCGAGGACTACACCCGCCTCAAGCACGTCATGGCGAGTCTGGACTGAACGTCTCTGCCTCGATGCCCAGCAGCCCCGCGGCCGCACGGAGCACGGGCTCGACGGGCGCGACCGGCGCGATCGCCGGCCCCCAGCCCACCAGCGCGTGCGCGCCGAGTCCGTCGATCATGGCGAGCAGATGCCACGCGAGGGGCTCCGGGTCGGCGGCGGGGATGACCCCGTCCGCCATCCCCAGAGAGACCTCCTCCGCGATCACGGCGCGCCAGGCATCCCTCGCCGCGCGCACCCGCTCGGCGAGCGGAGCGTTGCGCGTGCCCAGTGCCCACGCCTGCACCCAGACGAGGGTGACGTCGCGGCGTGCGGGATCCAGCGTCGTCCGCAGCAGCGCGCCGATCCGCACGGGAGCGGCAGCGTCGGGAAGCAACGCCCGCACCTCCTCGAGCTCGCC
>NZ_MKRU01000013.1:0-4060 GCF_001897985.1 Microbacterium sp. 69-7
CCTTCGGCACGGTCGACGATGACGAGTGAGATTCGGCAGCCGATGGCCAGGCCCGCCACGCTGGGCGAGTACCTGGCCATCCGGCCGTGGATGATCGACACCCACGGGCGCCCGGCAATCCTCGAGAACTGCGCGAGCTGCGGCCGCCAGCACTTCACCGTCGAGCCGTGCGCCCGCGAGGCGCCGTGCCCGCGGTGCGGCTCGACCGCGAGCCGTTGCCATCGTCCCTCCGGGCACGATGCGGACGCCTGGCACGCCGAGCGCGCGGCCGCGTTCGAGGCGCTGTGCGCCGAACGAGAAGCGGCAGGGCTCCCCCAGGTCGCCCGATCGCCCGACACGACCCCGGCCCTTTTCGACTGGCCGTCGACGTGAGCGGTCAGGGCGGCTCCGGTGGAGCCGGTGAGGGGGCGCGCCCCCTCCCGCTCCCCCAGCCCAGGCGTGACGGAGCACGCCAGGGCAGACGGACGGCCGCGAGCGGCCGGCTGATGGGCCTTCGGCCCTCGTCTTTTCGCCGTGAAGCCTTCGGCAGCATACGGTCGGCCACCCTCCACACAAGGGCTTTCGCGGCATATCCTCCCTCGCTGCGCTCAGTCCGGTATTCCACGGTCCCTTGTGCTCCGGTCGGCGCTCCCTCGCGGCACTTGCAGTGCCTTCACGGCAAAAAAACGTGGAGTGGGAGGATTCAGAGATGTTGGCAGTCACGATCTACACGACCGGCCCGGCGTGCGGGAAGTGCCGGATGACCAAGATCGCCCTGAAAGCCAAGGGCATCCCCTTCAACGAGGTTGATATCAGTCAGCCCGAGAACGCGGACGCTCGCGAGTACGTCACTGGTGACCTCGGCTACAGCGTCGCCCCGATCGTCGTCGTCGAGGACGGCACGGGACAGGATCACTGGTGCGACCTCCGACTCGACGAGGTAGATCGGGTGGCGCAGATCAACGCCGCCGCCTAACTACCCGTTGACGGTAATAGGGTTATTAGTGTTACAATGGAACCAGAAGAAGGAGAGACGATGAACACCACAGCCCAGGAACTCGCCGCCCAGTACGCGGCCCTGCCCGAGAGCATCAAGGACAAGTGCCCGCGCCCGATCGTCGACGTCACGCCCGAGCGCATCCGCGCCTGGCTGCTGGACGTGCGGACGGCATGCCTGAGCGCTGCGGCATCCACGGTCGACCTCGCGCTGAGCGTGGCCCGTGACGACGTTCAGGGAGCTGACGCGCTGCGCGCCGATGGCGCCAAGCTGCTGTCGTTCGCTACCCAGGTGGGCGACCTCATCGGCTACGGCCCCCGGCACACCCCGTACGACCAGGGAACGCGGCTGGAACCGCTCGTGTGGGTCACGGACGGGATCACCGGCCAGGAGAACCCCCGCCCGGCCGAGGCTGACGACTACGGCCGCGTGGACTTCGACGATGACGCGGGAATCACCGTCGCGACCGTGCACATCGAGGCCGAGCCCGATGCAGCCGAAGCGGTCTACGTCATGAAGGTCAACGTCAACGCCCCGGTCATCATCCACGGCCCCGGCGGCGAGTACATCGGAACCATCCACCCCATGTGATCGCGAGTGGCCCTAATAGGGTTATTACCGTTAGGGCCACTCCGAAAGGAGAAGTCATGTCGACGATCATCGTTACCCGCCTCGCGGAGCTGCGCGCGGGGGACCGGATCATCAGCCACGACGGCCGCGCGTACGCGAAGCCGCTGCGCGTCACCGACGAGCTAGCACCGATCGAGCACGGATCGCCCGTGATCGGTGTGCGCGTCGAGAACCCCAACCCGTCCAGCGGCATCGAATGGGTGCTCTACCCCTCGCAGATGGACGGACGACAGATGGAGGTCGAGCGCTACTAACCCTTGTAACCCTATTACCGGCAAGAGTATTATTAGAGTCACCACCGATTCATTCGATTCAGGAGGAAGTCATGAGCTACATCACCCGCACCGGAAACCTGGCAGCGAAGCCGACCCTGCGCGAGGGGGAGCGCGGCGCGTACACCTACGCCCGCGTGATCGTCACCGATCGCATCCGCCAGGAGGACGGTTCCTACATCGACGGACCCGCCACCGCCTACGACGTCGCCGTGAGCGGCAGCCAGGCGACCAACCTCGTCGAGGCGGCCGAGAAGGGCGGAAACATCCGCATCACGTTCTCGGGCAGCTACCGTGTCACGGAGTACAAGGGCGAGCAGGGCACGCGCATCCAGCACGAGGTCCGCGCTGACGAGGTCGGCGTGAGCCTGCGCGGGCAGAGCGTCACCGTCGAGCGCAACGCCCCCAGCGCCGCCGACAGCGGCGACGACACCCCGTTCTGATCGACCAGGGCCGGGGGCCGACTGGCCCCCGGCCCTCACTCTGCCCACCGTCGTGTCAGACGGTAAGAGCACTATTAACCCCATTGGAGGTAATACCGTGACTGCGCGAATCCTCGCCCTGTGCAACCAGAAGGGCGGCGTCGGTAAGAGCACGACGACGTTCCACCTGGCCCGCGCTGCCGTCCAGGCTGGCCGACGTGTTCTCGTCGTCGACAACGACCCGCAGGGCAACCTGACGTCGATCGCGGCGGCCGAGGCCGTCGACGAGGACCAGGCGGGGCTGGCCGATGCGCTGAGCTCGCGGGCGCCCGAGACGATCCGAGACGTCATCGTGCCGGGAGTGTGGCCTGGCCTCGACGTCGTGCCGACGAGCGGTGTGACGCTCGGCTACGTCCGCGACGAGCTGGTGATCGCGGGAGCCGGGCGCGAGGGCCGGCTGCGCCAGGCCCTCGCCCAAGTGATCGAGGACTACGACCTCGTGCTGATCGACTGCGCCCCCAGCCTCGACCAGCTCACGATCAACGGCCTGACGGCCGCGAATGCCGTCGTCGTCGTCACAGAGTCCAAGCTGTTCAGCGCCAACGGGCTGTCGCAGTTGCTCGACACCATCGACAACGTGCGCGCGTACTACAACCCCCAGCTGACCGTGGCAGGCGTCATCGTGAACAAGCACGAGGAGCAGACCGTCAGCGGCCGCACCTGGCTCGACGAGCTGCGCAAGGCCGCCGAGGGGCGCGGGCTGCGCCTGCTGTCGCCTCTCGTGCCTAAGCGCGTCGTGATCTCCGACGCGGCCGAGGCCGCGCGAGGCCTCGACGAGTGGGGGAGTGCTGAGGCGACCGCGCTCGGCGCGATCTACACCGACCACCTGGCCGTCATCGAAGGAGCCGCATCATGAACCGTCCCGCACCGCGCAAGTCGAGCCTCACTGGATCGAGCCCGGTCGCGCCGCCCGCTGCGGCGGAGCCGGTAGCGGCGGCGCCGATCGAGGAGGCAGCGCCCGAGACGCGGGCGGCTGTGCGCCCGGTCACGAAGAAGGCCGGCACGAAGTACCCGCCCAAGGTCACGTTCTACCAAGACCCCGAGGACACGGCGCGCACCCGAGGCGCGCTGCTGCACACGCAGATCAGCGAGGGCTCACGCTCGCTCAGCGCGTTCATCAACCAGGCGGTCATGGCCGAGGTCGAGCGACTGGAAGCGAAGTACAACGGCGGCAAGCCGTTCCCGGCTGTGGGCTCGCGTGAGATGCCCCAGGGCCGCCCGATGGGGGAGTAGCGAGTAGCACCACCCGGAGCCGATCAGGCTGTCAGGGCGGCGTACAGCGCCGCCAGCACCCCACCCTCGAGAACCGATCCCGGAAGGACCGACCCATGACCACCGTTTTGCAGGCCGTCGAGCCACCCGAGCCGGACCCGGTAGCCGACGCGATCGCCGCGCTCACCACCGCGGCGCGACAGACCCGCGTCCGCGGCGCCGGCACCGAGCACGCCACCGTCGAGCCCGTCGACTTCGGAGAAATCGCCTGCCATGTCATCACGACCGTGGCCGCCAACCTCGGCGGCGTCGACGAGCTGCTGGCCGGCCGTCCCGGATCGTGGGAAGCCGACTACGTGCGCCAGATCGTCCAGAGCACCGCGGGCGACGATGCCGACGAGCTACTGCGCTATCGCACTGAGCCGGTACGCCTCGCGTTCGACGCCGAGGACGTGTTCTACGACCTCGGCCTGAGCGACCTCTACGAG
>NZ_MKRU01000014.1:0-4000 GCF_001897985.1 Microbacterium sp. 69-7
GCCACGAGAAGCGGATGGAGCGCGAAGTGCGCATCCGCACGGCATCCTGATCGCCGGCGGCGGCCGGATGCCGCGGCATCCGGCGACTTCCCAGCTTCGCGTCACTTCGCTGCCCTACTGTGTCAGCAGTCCAGGGGGAGTACTCCGATACGGACGGCTCGTCAATACGGTCGCATCGAGGCCCGGGCCGACCGGTCCCGCAAGGGATGGGGGAGACTCTGGCGTCGACCACGTCACGCCATTCTTCGGGAGCCTCCTGTGAACATCACCCCCCTCGTGTGGATCATCACGATCGCCGTCACGATCGCCTTCTTCGTGTGGGAGTTCTTCGCGCACGTGCGCAAGCCGCACGAGCCGACCGTCGGCGAGTCCGCGCGCTGGTCGGCCTTCTACATCGGTCTCGCGCTTCTGTTCGGTGTCGGCGTGGGCGTCTTCTCGGGGTGGGGATACGGCGGCGAGTACTTCGCCGGCTACCTCACCGAGAAGGCGCTGTCGATCGACAATCTGTTCGTCTTCCTCATCGTGATGACGGGCTTCGCAGTGCCGAAGATGTACCAGCAGAAAGTGCTGATGATCGGCATCGTCATCGCCCTCATCATGCGCGGCGCCTTCATCGCCGTCGGGGCGGCGCTGATCGAGAACTTCTCGTGGGTGTTCTACCTCTTCGGCGCCCTGCTGCTGTTCCTCGCCTACCGACAGGCGTTCGCGCACGGCGAGTCCAACCCCGCCGACGGCTGGTTCATGCGCCTCGTGCGCCGCGTGCTGCCGGTCAGCGACGAGTACGACGGCGACCGGCTCACGGTGAAGAAGGACGGTCGCCGCTTCGTCACCCCCATGCTCCTCGTCATCGTCGCGATCGGGTTCATCGACCTCGTCTTCGCCGTCGACTCGATCCCCGCGATCTACGGGCTCACCGAGGAGGCCTACCTCGTCTTCACGGCGAACGCCTTCGCACTGATGGGTCTGCGCCAGCTCTACTTCCTCATCGGCGGTCTTCTCGAGCGCCTCGTGTACCTCGCCCAGGGACTCGCCGTGATCCTCGCGTTCATCGGCGTGAAGCTGCTCATCCACGCGCTCCACAAGAACGAGCTCCCGTTCATCAACGGCGGCGAGCATGTGACGTTCATTCCCGAGATCCCCATCTGGCTGTCGCTGCTGTTCATCGCTGCCACCGTCGCCGTCGCGACGATCGCGAGCCTCCTGAAGACGCGGAAGGATGCCCGGGGCGACGCCCTGCCCGTCGCGCGCCACGACTCCCGTTGAGGGGCGCCGTCGCGCCCTGATCGCACGCGCGGCAGGCCGCGGGGGCGCGTCCGCCCGTCCGGCTCTCGGCTGGACGCGCCCGAGGAGAGGACGTGGCAGGGCTTCTCCGACGTTGCCGAGGTCCTGGCTGTGAACTGCGGCGATAAATGTCGCCCTTATCGCGCCGCAGGTGGGCCAGCCACGCGAAGGGAAGGGCGGTACCTCAAGCTTGCTCCGATCGGCGGTTGTTTCCGCTGTGTGCGGCATGTCGGCGCAGAGGCCCAGCCACGTCTCAGGCAGGACGGGAGTGGATCTCAGCTCGTCGCCGAGGCATTGGGATTATGAGCGTCATCGTGGTTCCCTCGTTGGTCGATGACGACACCCGCGCCAACCCGCCGTAGCGGCTCACCGTGTCCTGTACGAGCGACAATCCAATTCCAAACCCGGTTCTTGATGAGCCACCGCCATCAACGGCATCCGCGGACCGAGCGAATCTGTCGAAGACACGACTCGGTTCGATGCCTCGGATACCGGGACCTTGATCGGTCACACTGATATGAACCCGACGGCCCACCTGGCTCGCCCTTACGGTGACGACTGTTCCCACCGGGGAGTGTTTGATCGCATTGTCGAGAAGGGCGATGAGGCTTCGCCGCAGGCTTGTGTGAGGGATCGAGGCAGACAAGTCGGGTGCGATGTGGGCGCCCATCAAGCGCACGCGTCGTTCGCGCGCGAGGATGGACATGGCCGATATCGCTGATGCGACGCATGTTGCCACGGGGGTTGGTTCTGCCTCTGATTCTGTGGGGACTTCGGCCGCGTGCAGGAGGTCAGAGACGACTCCGATGACGGATAGGGTGTCGTGGCGGAGTTGTGTCACGAGTTCGTGGTGGGGATCTGATGCGCGCGAGCTGCGTTGCAGCAATTGGATACGTGCGTCCAATACAGCCAGCGGCGTTCGAAGTTCGTGTGAAGCGTCGGCAACGAATTGCCGCTGTCGTCTGAGGGCATCCACCAAAGGCCGGACTGCCCGGCGCGTGACGAGCCATCCCAAGAGGCCGGCGAGGGCGATCGCGATGAGACCGATGCTGACTCCACCCACGATGATGTCGAGACCCTGAATATCCACGACTGTTTCTTTCTGCTGCGGGTTGAGCAGGTCGGGCAGGGGGATCTGGGTGAAGACAACGGCGAATGCTGCGATTAGGACGGCAACGACGAGTGCGGAAACTGCCAGAGAGATGGTGAGGGCGACCCGTCGCGCGGCGGAGCGGATGAGCTGCGCGTCTGGGTCTTGCGTGGGGCGTCGTCTGATCATCACACCAGGCCCAGCCGGTAGCCGCGGCCGTGGATTGTTTGGACGATGCTTGGCTCGGTCTTCTTCCGCAGATAATGCACGTACGTGTCGACGGTCCCCGGAGTGTCGTCGGAAGAGAAAACGGCTCGAAGGATTGCAGCGCGAGTGAAGGTTTGCTGCGGGTTTGTTGCTAATAATCGCAGGAGCGCACTTTCCCGTTCCGTAAGGATGGTGCGGCCGTCGTAGGGCGAGTAGACCGCGCGTGAGTCCGGATAGAACTCCCATTCGCCGATGCGAACGAACGGGCCTTCTCCGTTGGTGACGCGCCTGATGGCGCGGAGCCGGGCGAACAATTCGTCGAACTCGAACGGCTTAACCAGGTAGTCAGCGGCTCCGGCGTCCAGTCCTCTGACTTTGTCCTGTACGGTTCCCATGGCCGTGAGGATGAGCATCGGCACCTGTGACCCTGCTCTGCGGAGGGACTCAACGAGGGTGAGCCCGTCGACAGTGGGCAGCCGGCGATCGACCACCATCGCATCGAATGACTGTTCCATGGCGATATCGAATGCTTCGCCGCCATCTGCACAGAGCGTCACGTCGTACACCTCCGCAAGGACCTGCGCCATCAAAGGGCCGAGCTGGGGATCATCTTCGATCAGCAGAAGGCGGGGTTGTGTCGGCGCTGTCGCTACCGTGTCGGCCATTCTGTCTCTCCCTCGTCGGCGCCCTCAATCGCGTCGCACTCTGGCTTTTCGTGAGCGTTGGACGTCAACGGAAGTACGGTCGTTGACTCGGTCGAGCCTGCCTCGTGCGCTCTAAGAAATCACACAGAAGCGCCGCGCGTGGGGCAGTTCTGAGCCTTCGCGGTTTCTTAGAGGCCGCCAGGGACCATCTCTTCAGGGCTCACCGAGAGTCGCAGAAGGGAACGACATGAGCACTGTCAAACGCAAGGGGGTGGGCGCCGGACTCGGCGTCGCAACGCTCGTCCTGTTCAGCGCAGGAGGGGTCGCCGCCATGGCCCTGCCCGCATCGGCCGCCACCACATCGGTGGTCTCGCCCGCACCCGCATCCTCCAATCCCGCCGTCGAGGACGGTACGAACGACGGCGAGACCGCCGACGATCAGGGTGTCGAGGACGGCACGAACGACGGCGAGACCGCCGACGATCAGGGTGTCGAGGACGGCACGAACGACGGCGAAACCGCCGACGACGTCGCCGCCACCCCGGCGAACTGATCACCTGAGCACGTGTGGGTGGCCACCAGCCGCCCACACGTGCTCTGTGACGGCTCGCCTCTTCCTGCTCGCACGAGCGAGCGCAACTTCTGAGTCGATTCTTAGAACGCGATCCCTAGGGCGTGTTGATCAAGAGGTTCCGCTCCTCGGTGGGTGAGTCTTGAACGGTGACGCGACAGGAGATCTCTGACGAGGTGTGGGCCGTGATGGAGCCGTTGATGCCGA
>NZ_MKRU01000015.1:0-10145 GCF_001897985.1 Microbacterium sp. 69-7
GCCGCCAGATCGTCGGCGTGGGCCGCCATGCCCGCCGCTCCCTGCACGCCGTTGCTGCGACCGCGGCCACGCAGATCCGGCGCGATGATCCTCACGTGCGGCAGCGCCTCGGCGAGCATCTCCCACGCGAGATGCGACGAGGTGACCCCGTGGACGGCGAGGATCGTCGGGGCGTCGGGGCCGGCCTCCCACACACCGACCCGCAGCGAACCGCCGGGGACGGCGACATCGACCGCACGCACCACGCGGGTGCTCATCGCGCCGTCCACCCGCCGTCCATCGTGTAGCTGGCGCCGGTGACCATCCCGGCGTGGTCGCTCGCGAGCCATCCGGCGAGCGAGGCGACCTCCGTCGGCTCGATCAGGCGCTTGATGACCGACTCGGTGAGCATGATCTTCTCGACGACCTCGTCCTCGGCGATGCCGTGGACGCTCGCCTGGTCGGCGATCTGCTTCTCGACCAGGGGCGTGCGCACATACGCGGGGTTGATGCAGTTGCTGGTCACCCCGTGCGGCCCGCCCTCCAGCGCCGTCACCTTCGACAGCCCCTCCAGGGCGTGTTTGGCCGTCACGTAGGCCGACTTGTAGGCGCTTGCGCGGAGGCCATGCGCACTGGAGATGTTGATGATGCGGCCCCAGCCGCGCTCGTACATCCCGGGGAGCACGGCCCGGATGAGAAGGAAGGGCGATTCGACCATGAGCCGCTGCATGAACCGGAAGCGGTCCGGCGAGAACTCCGTGATCGGCGCGACGGTCTGCACGCCCGCGTTGTTGACGAGGATGTCGGCATCCAGCGACAGGTCGTCCAGCGCCTCCGTCGCGGAGAGGTCCACGACCCACGCCTCACCGCCGAGGCGCTGCGCCACCTCGTGCGCGGCGTCGCCGTTGAAGTCGGCGATGACCAGGTGCGCGCCGCGCGCGGCGAACTCCTCGGCGCACGCGAGGCCGATGCCGCTCGCGCCGCCGGTCACGACGGCGCGACGCCCGGCGAGGTCCTGTTCAGTCATGGTCCTGTCCTCTCTCGCCGCGTGCCGCGAGCGCGTTGCGGATGAAGCGCATCATGCCGTCGATGACGGCGTCGGGGATCGCCGCCGGGGGCTGCCCCTCATCGTCGCGCTCCCACAGCAGGAAGCGCATGCCGATCAGCTCACCGGCGCCCATGAGGGCCCAGGCGGTCACCTCCGGGTCGAGACCGGCATCGACGTCGCCGGATGCCTGGGCGGCGCGCAGCCCGGCTTCGTACCCCTCCACGATGCGGGTGTAGTGCAGGCGCAGCATCTCGGGCGAGACGAACTCCGCCTCACGCACCACGCGGTACAGGGCCGGGTGCGCGGCCGTGAAGCGGAAGAACCCCTCGAAGCCCGCACGTTCGGCGTCGATGCGGTTGTCGGTGCCCGCCACGGCCTCGGCCATCGCGTGTCGCACACGCCGGTTGAGATCGACGACGAGCTCCTCGAAGATCTGCTGCTTGCTGTCGAAGTAGAGGTAGAAGGTGCCGAGGCCGATGCCGGCGCTCTCGGTGATCTTGACGATCGAGGCCTCGTGGTAGCCGAGCCGCGCGAAGACGTCCTCGGCGGCTTCGAGGAGTTTGCGGCGGGTCGCCTCTCCGCGCTTGGTCAGCGGTTTGCCGGCCGCGGAGAAAGCCGCTTCGGGCTCGAACTGCTCAACTGTGCTCACGAGCACTTCCTCTCACCATGTCGGCGGCCCGTGCGCGCAGTCGCGAACGGGCCAACTTCTCGATCGTGGACCGTGGAAGCTCGTCCACGAAGGCGACGCGCACGGGGACTTTGAAACTCGCGAGCTCGGCGCGGGCGTGCGCGAGCACCTCGTCGGTGCCGAGAGCGGCCCCCTCGGCGCGCACGACGAACGCGACGCCGCGCTCGCCCCACACATCGTCCGGCACGCCGACGACGGCGGCGTCCGCGATCGCAGGGTGCAGCAGAAGTGCGCGCTCGACCTCCGCGGGGGCGACGTTCTCACCGCCGGAGATGAAGATGTCCTTGCGCCGGTCGACGATGCGGAACACGCCGTCGCGGTCGCGGTGCACGATGTCGCCGGTGCGAAGCCACGGCCCGGCCATCGCCCGTGCGGTCGCCTCCGCGTCGTGGAGATACCCGGCGAAGACGCTCGGACCGCGTACCCACAGCTCGCCGGTCGCCTCACCGCCGAGTTCGAGACCGGAGTCGGGATCGACGACCCGCACGTCCACGTGCGGGTAGGGCCGCCCAGCGGCGCCGGGGTGCGCGCGGCTCTCGGATGCCGGCAGGCACAGCACGTTGGGAGCGGCCTCGGTCAGGCCGTATCCCTGGGTGAGCGGCACACCGGCATCCGCCCACCGCGCCGCGAGCGCCGGTGGGATCGTCGCGCCGCCGACGAGCGCCTGGCGCAGCCGTCCGCGCGCGAGCGCGGCGAAGCCGGGGTCGTCGATCAGCAGCCGGTACTGGGTGGGCACCCCCATCATCGCCGTCACACCCCGCTCGGCGAGCAGCTGCAGCGCCCGCCGAGGCTGGAAGGAGCGTTCGAGGACGACCGTCGCGCCGGCCCACCATGCCAGCAACGGCTGACAGTTCCACGCGGCGACATGGAACTGCGGCAGCACCGCGAGCACGATGTCCTCAGTGGTCAGCTGGGCGACACCGGCCAGCGCGAGGTTGTTCCAGAAGCAGTTCGCGTGGGTGAGGACGACGCCCTTAGGCGCGGCCTCGCTGCCGGAGGTGTAGATGACGAGAAGCGGATCGTCGTCACGGACGGCCCGGGCGGGCGCGGCATCCCTCCCGTCCCCGCGTCGCGGAACCGCGGCCTCGATACCGGTCGTTCCGAGCAGGGTCGTGGGCGGGGGTGCGTCCAGCCGCGCGAGCGCGTCGTTGGCCACCCCGAGGTACTCGTCCTCGATCGCCACGAGCGCGGGGGCCGCGTGCACGAGCGCCTCGCTCAGTTCGCGTGACGAGAGCCGCCACGACAGCGGCACCATCGCGATGCCGGCCTTCGCGCAGGCGAAGAACACCACCACGTGGTCGATCGAGTTGCCGGTGATCGTCGCGAGCCGGTCGCCGGGACCGTAGCCGGCGCGCCGGAGGGATGCCGCGAGCTCGCGGGCCCGTGCTTCGAGGTCGCCGTAGCCGATGCGCACACCGCGGTCGTCGATGGCGGTGCGGTCGGGTGTGCCGCCGGCGCGATCGGTGAGCCAGCGGCCGATCGTGTGCGCGCCGTCGAGGTCGCCGTTCACGATCTCCACCTCGTTCGGAAGCTCACGCGCGCACCCCCGCGGGCTCCGCGACGGTCTCGTCGGCGTCGTCGATCTGGCGCAGCTGCGAGCGTGTGCGCTCGCCGCGACGACGACGCACCGCCGCATCGATCGTGCCGGCGATGCCGCCGGGCAGGAACATCACCACGAGGATGAACAGTACGCCCAGCAGGAACAGCGGCTCCGACAACGGGATGCGCAGCACGTCGGGAAGGTCGCGGATCCACTCCGCGCGCGCCAGCACCGTGAGCCGCTGGTCGAGGATCGTGTACAGCACACCGCCCACGATGGCACCCCACCGGAACCCGACGCCGCCGAGAACCACCATCACGAGCACGGTGATCGTGAGATCGGCGCCGACGGTGCTGGGCTGCGTGCCCGACTGCAGCAGCATGTACGCGATGCCGGCGAGCGAGGCGCAGAGGGCGGCGAGGATGAAGACGAGCAGCTTCGCGGTGTAGGGGCGCAGTCCGAGCACCTGCACGCGCAGCTCGTTCTCACGCACCGCCTGCGCGAGATGTCCGAGCCGCGAGCGGTCCACCCAGAGCACGACGAGGTAGACGACCACCAGCACGCAGAGCGTCACCCAGTACAGGTTGCGGGTGTTCGACACGCCCACGAGCCAGGAGGGCACCTGGTCGACGGGCAGCCGCAGTCCCTCCTCGCCACCCGTGACGTCCTGGTTGCGGCGGACGAGCACCGATCCCGCCTGGGCGAACGCGAGGGTGACCATCGCGAACGGGATGCCGGACACCCGCATCGAGATCGCGCCGGTGAACGCGGCGATGGCGAGACCGCCGACGAGCGCGATGAGCGCTCCGGGCCACAGCGGGACGCCGAAGAACTTCAGCGCGAGTCCGAGACCGTACGCCCCGACGCCGAAGTACAGCGCGTGACCGAACGACAGCATCCCGGACGTCCCCAGAAGCAGGTTGTAGGAGAGGGCGAGAGCCGCGAACACCATGCACAGCGAGAGGAGGGCGAGCGAGCCCGGCGTGTAGGTCGCTCCCGGCAGGATGCCGGGGATCGAGATGTTCAGCAGCGGCAGCACGGCCATCACGACCACGAGCGCGGCACCGACGACGAACGGCAGGTAGGCCCCCTTGCGGCCGGGCACGAGGGTGGGAACCCCGGTGGTGACGGTCATGCTTTCCTCCCCATGAGTCCGGTGGGTCGCACGAGGAGCACGACAGCGAGCAGCACCACCACGATGAAGTCGCCCGTGCCGCTCAGGTAGACGTTCGCGAACTGTTGCAGCACGGCGACGAGCACCGACGCGATCGCGGCGCCCGTGAGCGAGCCGAGGCCGCCGATGACGGTCACGATGAACGCGAAGATGAGCAGCGTCGCGCCCAGGTGTGCCGACACGAACGTCGTGTAGTGCATGGCGAGGACTCCGCCGATGCCGGCGGCCGCGCCGCCGATCGCGAACACGAGGGTGAAGCTGCGGCGCACGTCGATGCCGAGGGCGGTCACCATCGCGCGGTTCTCGACGCCGGCCCGGATGATCATCCCGTATCGCGTCTTCTTCAGGAACAGCACGAGGGCGACGAGCACGAGGGCTGCGGCCAGCATCAGAACCCAGTAGGTGTTCGGGATGCGCGCCCCGAGGATCTCGGTGGTCTCCTTCAACCACGCGGGACCGGCGATGTTCACGGCATCCGTCCCCCAGATGCCCTCGAACAGCGCGACCGCGGCGAAGGAGAGTCCGACCGTCACGAGCACCTGCTCGATATGACGCTCGTAGAGCGGGCGGATGAGCACCAGCTCGGTGAGCGTCGCGAACAGCGCGCCGACGGCGGCACCGACGAGGATCGAGACGACGAACGAGCCCCACGAGGCCGTGCCCAGAGCCTGCGCCACCTGCCATCCGATGAAAGCGCTGAGGGTGAGGAAGGCACCGTGCGCGAAGTTGAGCACGTGCATCAGGCCGTAGATCAGGCTCAGCCCCGACGCGACGAGGAAGTACAGCGCGCCGAGCCCGACACCGGTGAGGAGGATGAGGACGATGCTGCTCACGAGTGCACCTCCGCGCTGACGCCGAGCAGGCGCGTGGTCAGGGCGTCGTCGTCGAGGATGTCGCGCGCCTTCCCCGTGTGGACGACGCACCCACCGGCGATGACGATGGCACCGTCGGCGAGAGCGCGCACGACGTCCAGGTTCTGTTCCACGAGGAGGATCGGCACGATCTTCGCGGCTTCCTGAAGGGCGCGCGCCACGTCGCCGACGATCTTCGGGGCGAGGCCCTTCGTGGGCTCGTCGACCAACAGGATGCGGTTGTCGTTGAGCAGCGCTCGCGCAACCGAGACCATCTGCTGCTGTCCACCGGAGAGCGTTCCCGCGAGCTGCGACCGCCGCGCCATCAGGTCGGGAAAGAGCTCGGCGACGAACTCCCGGCGCGGCTTGCTGTCACGCTCGGCGAGGGCGAGGTTCTCGGCGACGGTCAGGCTGGCGAACACCTCGCGGTCCTCCGGGACGTAGCCCACGCCGCGCTGGACGATGCGGTGGGTGGGCAACCCATCGATGCGCTCGCCCGCGAGCAGGACCTTCCCCTTGCGCGAGATGAGCCCCAGGACGGCGCGCATGGTCGACGTCTTGCCGACCCCGTTGCGGCCGAGCATGGCGGTGATCCCCGTCGCCGGGACCTCGAAGGAGACGTCCTCGACGACCTGCTGACCCGCGATGGATGCCGACAGGTGCGTGACCGTGAGGATCGGTGCGCTCATGCGGCCGACTCCCCCGCCGGCTCCAGGCCGCGGCCGAGGTAGGCGCTCTGCACCACGGGGTTCTCCATGATCCGTGCGGGTGAGTCGAACGCGATGATCGACCCGGAGTACATGACGGCGACCTTCTGGACGAAGCCCATGAGCACGTCGATGTGGTGCTCGACCATCAACACCGTGCACCCGGTCGCGTTTTGCATCTCGCGGATCGTGTCCGCGAGTCCCGCGACGTCGCCGGAGGCGACCCCCGCCATCGGCTCGTCGAGCAGCACGATCTTGGCCTCGGTCGCCAACAGGACGGCGATCTCGAGCTTGCGCTTGTCACCGTGGGAGATGTCACCGGCCGCCGTGTCGAGCTTGTGGGTGAGCCCGACCTTCACGAGCTGATCGAAAGCGAGCTCCGTCGCGGCATCCGTTCTGCGAGGAAAGCGCAGCAGCGAGAAGTTTCCGCCGCGGCCGACCTGGGCCGCCAGGCGCACGTTCTCCAGCACGCTGAGGCGCGGGAACAGGCTGGAGGTCTGAAACGTGCGCCCCAGTCCCGCCCGCGCACGCTGTGCGATGGACGCGCGAGTGATGTCGACACCGTCCATCACGATGCGACCTGCGGTCGGCCGCGCGACGCCCGAGATCACATTGAACAGCGTGGTCTTTCCTGCGCCGTTCGGCCCGATCACGCCGACGATGCTGCCGGGCGCGACGTCGAGGTCGACGTCTTTCAGGATGGTCGCTCCGCCGATCTGCAGGCCGAGGCCTTCGATCAGCAGCGCGGACGGGACGGGGGTGCTCATGCGGATGCGCCTCGTTTCGGGATGCCGTGTCGCGATCTACTTCTTCGCCGGGGCGACCTGCTCGGCGGGAACGGTGTCGACGAGCGCGGGTGTGAAGCTGCCGCCGTTGGCGACGAGCTTGACCTGGTACATGTCCTGGATGAGCGCGTGGTCGCCGGCGCGCACGGTGAGCGCACCCTTCGGGCCCTGGAACGTGTAGTCCTCAAGGCTCTTGACCATCGCCTCGACGTCGCCCTTCCCTTCCTTGACGGCGTGGACGATCATGAGTGCCGCGTTGAAGCCGTCGGGGGTGAACAGGTCGGGCGTTCCGCCGGCCTTGGTGACGGCCTCGACCATCTTGGTGTTCACGTCGTTGTCCGGGGCCCCCGGGAAGTAGTAGTTCAGGAACTTGATCTTCTCGGATGCCGCGCCATAGGCACCGAACGTCGCCGAGTCGCCGAGACCGGTGACGACGGGGACGGCGTCCAGCACGCCCTGCTGGCTCATCGACTGCCACATCGCGCCGGACGTGGCACCGGCCCAGGCGACGAAGACGAGGTCGGGCTTGGCGGCGAGCACCTGCTGGGCGAACGGCGTGAACTCGGTGACGTCTTCGGCGACGAGCACACTGTTCACCGTCGCGCCCTTCCCACCGAGGATGGCGGTGACGGCGGCCTCGTTGCCCTTGCCGAAGGCGTTGTTCTGGGCGAAGACCGTCACGGTCTTGCCCGTGAGGTCGCCGAGGAAAGTGCCCGCGGTCGCGACATCCTGCGCGGACTGACGACCGCTGCGGAACGTGTACGCATTCACACCCGTCAGAGCGTCGGCGGCGGCGGGGCCCGAGATGAAGAGGACCTTGTTCTGCCCCGCCTGCTCGGCGACGGCAGCGGCGACACCCGAGGAGGCGCTGCCCGCCAGGATGTTCACCCCCTGACCGATGAGCTCCTTTGCGACGCCGACGGCCGTGTCGGGGTCGCCCGCATCGTCGCGGTAGTCGACGGTGATCTTGGTGCCGTCCACCTCGTTGGAACCGTCCGTGGCGTAGTCGAGACCGGCTTTGAAGCCGTCGAGATACTGCTTGCCGTAGCCGGCGAGCGGACCTGTCTCGCTCGTGACGACACCGACCGTGACCCCCGCGGGTCCGCCGCCGGCGGTCGCCGCTCCACCCGTCGTCGCGTCCTGCGGCGCGCAGGCCGACAGGGCGAGAGCCGTCGTCGCGACGACGGCCACAAAACTCACGTGGAGCAACTTCTTCGTAACCCGCATGTGCGTGCCTTTCACCGTTGGAAGGAAGACCTGAGAACCGATTCAGGTACTGCAATCATGTCCAGGCGGACGCCCCGTGTCAAACAGCGCGCACCGACGCGCGGTCACGATCCGATAACCTCTTTGCATACCTCGGGTATATGCTTGCGGTATGCAACACTCGGACGACATCCTGCGACTGCTCATCGGCGCGCATGCCCTCACACGGGTGGCGGCCCTGGACACCCGCACCGACGCCCCCTCCGCCCAGTGGCGCACGCTCGTGCTCCTCCGCGACAACGGACCGCTGCGCATCGGCGACCTGGCGACGCTCTCGCGGGTCACTCAACCCGGGATGACGCGGCTGGTCGCACAGATGGCGGATGCCGGGCTCTTGGAGCGAACGAGCGACCCCGACGACTCCCGCGCAACGCTCGTCTCGGCCACAGAGTCCGGCATGACCGCCCTCGACGAGTGGCTGGAAGTGCTGAGCTCAGCCCTCGCACCGCGCTTCGCCGACCTGGACGAGGACGAATGGCACACCATCCGCCGCGCCGCGGACATCGTCAACGCGCGTACACGCGTGGCGGAGGTGGCTCGATGAACAGCGCCCACACGTCCCAGAAGGTCACCATCTGGCGCCAGCCCGCTCAGGTCTGGGCCGTCGCCTTCGCGTGCGTCATCGCCTTCATGGGCATCGGTCTGGTCGACCCGATCCTTCCCGCCATCGCCGAGTCGCTGCGCGCCACTCCCGTGGAGACCGAGCTGCTCTTCACGAGCTACCTCGTCGTCACGGGTCTTGCGATGCTCGTGACGAGCTGGATCTCTTCCCGCATCGGCACGAAGGCGACGCTGCTGATCGGCCTCGGCCTCATCGTCGTGTTCGCCCTGCTGTGCGCCGTGTCGGGAAGCGTCGATGCCGTGATCGGCTTCCGCGCCGGGTGGGGCCTGGGCAACGCCCTGTTCATCTCGACCGCGCTCGCGACGATCGTCGGGGCGGCCTCGGGTGGCAGCGCCGCGGCGATCATCCTGTACGAGGCGGCGCTCGGTCTGGGCATCGCGATCGGTCCGCTCCTCGGCGGCATCCTGGGTGAGATCAGCTGGCGCGGCCCGTTCTTCGGCGTCGTGGCGCTGATGGCGATCGCCTTCGTCGCGGTGCTCGTGCTGCTGCGCGGCGGTGAGGAGAAGCGGACGCCCGTGAGGCTGTCGGCGCCCTTCCAGGCGCTACGCCAGCCGGCCTTGGCGGTGCTCGCGATCGCGGCCCTCTTCTACAACATCGGCTTCTTCGTCCTGCTGGCCTTCTCCCCCTTCCCGCTCGGGTTCGGTGCGATGGGGATCGGTCTGACCTTCTTCGGCTGGGGCGTGGCGCTGGCGATCACGAGCGTGTGGATCGCACCGATCCTGCTGCGTCGACTGTCGCGGAGCGCGGCGATGCTCATCGTGCTGCCGTTGCTGGCGATCGACCTGTTCGTAGCCGCGGTCGTCGTGGCCTCGGCTGCGGGGCTGGTCGTCTGCATCATCGTCGGCGGACTGCTCCTGGGTCTCATGAACACGATCCTCACCGAGTCGGCGATGGAGGCGACCGACCTGCCACGATCGGTGGCCTCGTCGGCGTACTCCGCTGTCCGCTTCCTCGGCGGGGCTGCCGCTCCCCCGATCGCCGCTGCGCTGTGGCACGCGTTCAACGCTTCGGTGCCGTTCGTGTTCGCCGGCATCTCGGTGCTGATCTCGGCGGCGACGATCCTGATCGGCCGTCGGGCGCTGGCGCGCATCGACGCGCACGATGCGGATGCCGCGGAAGAGGCAGCCGCGGTGCTCGTGGGCGACGCGGCATAGGCTGTCCTCGCCGGAGCTTGGGGGCAGTTCGGGAGGAGATTTCACCCCGGGAGGAGCGCAACGGCGCGTTCATCCTCCGGAGGTGATTTCTCCTCCCGTTCTGCGCGCGGGCAGGGGCGTCAGCAACGACGAAGGCCCGGTCCGCGATCACTCGCGGGCCGGGCCTTGCTGTGGTGCACCCCCTGGGACTCGAACCCAGAACCCACTGATTAAGAGTCAGTTGCTCTGCCGATTGAGCTAGAGGTGCGTTCCGTCGGCCGCCGGATCTTTCGAGAAGATCACTGGCGAACCGAGGGACAACGTTACCATCCCGAACGTCTCACCGCGAATC